>LFSZ01000112.1 GCA_001512885.1 Rikenellaceae bacterium DTU001 | reverse complement strand
TGGGATGGTGGAGGCTGGAAAGAGTTTGAGCTGGATGTACCATTCGATTATTCTGGCAATAATTCATTATTAATAGTATGGGTAAATAATGATGGTAGCTATGCTTCTGGATATCCTACTTTTAGCTATACAACAAAAACAAATACTGGCTTATATAAATATCAAGATGGTAGTTATCCATCAATACCTGGCACAGGTACTTTGACATCTAATAGACCGAATATAATTGTAGATGGTCAATCAGTATGTTCTAGTCCACGAGTAGAGGTGGTAGCTATAGTAATTCCATCTACACCTATTACTATTACAGATAATAAAACTATTTGTAATAATGCTGTAGATAGTATACAAGTTTTAACAGGTGCTAATGAATATGAGACATTCAAATGGTCTCCTGCTACTAACCTCTATACTGATGCTGCATGCACTACACCATATGTGAGTGGTAGCTCTGCAGAGAAAGTATATTTCAAAAATAATACTGCAGGCACCTATGAATATATTTGTTTAGCAGAAAATACTTTAACAGAATGTGCTACTACTGATACAACCGAGATAACAGTTCTTCCTGCAACTGCTTCTATTGTAGCTATACCCGAAGAGATCTGCATTTCAGGAAGTTCTACACTTAGCATAACGCCATCAGCTGGCTATGGTGATGCTACCTTCCAATGGGCATCATCTGCTGATGG
>LFSZ01000052.1:557-12765 GCA_001512885.1 Rikenellaceae bacterium DTU001 | reverse complement strand
GCGTGGTTTTTATACAGGGACTTGAGAGCTAAGCCAATATTAAATTTAACATAAAAAAATTTTTCAATATTTCTAACTTCATTTTTAACGCTTAATGGCCGTCCAAAATTAAAGTATGTTAAATACATAAATTTATATAAGCAATGACATTAACTATTCTCATGGCAAACGTCTGAGTAAGTATATATTAAAACCTTTATATTAGTCAAAATAAATTATAATGAACAAATAAATACAGTTGCCTACAACTTCTTAACCTCTCGCTCGTCTTTTTCTAATTTCATCTTTTCATTCTCTCCCTTTTCACTCTACTGTTTCCATGCTCTATACACCCTTAATAATATGATTTAATGTTATAAATTTATTTGTGTAATAAATACTATTATACTTTAAAACTAAATATTTGTATTTTAACATTTTTAATTATTTACAATAATCTCTGCAGCTTTTTTGCTAGCACCACTATCACCTAAAATTTTTTTTAATTCATCGAAATGGTCTAGCATTTGCTGTCTATATGTTAAATCAAAGAGTATTTTATCTAATTCTCTTCGTATATTTTCGGCACTACATTTCTCTTGGATCAATTCTTTTACGATTTCCTCACCATAAATCAAATTTACTAAAGAAATAAAAGATATTCGAGCCATTATCCTTGCTATTAGATAAGATATCCAATTTGCTTTATAACAAACGACCAAAGGTACATCGAAAAGTGCAGCTTCTAATGTAGCAGTTCCACTTGTAACAATTGCTACATAAGAACTTTGCAATAAATTATACGTATCATTTATAAGCAATTGATCAGTTGTTACTCCAGAGTTATAATAAATATTTTTATCAATAAATGATAAACCAGCCACATAAATTTGAAATTCTTTTTCATATGGTTTAACAGCTTTCATCATTATAGGTAAAAGAAGTTTTATCTCTTGAATCCTACTACCTGGCAGCAAAGCAATAATAGGTTTATTAGAGTGGATATTATTTAAACTACTACACTTAAATGTATCAATATGATCTAGTAAAGGATGACCGACGTAATGTACATCTGTACTAAATTTTTTATAAAATTTTTTTTCAAAAGGCAAAATAGATATTGGAACATCTATATATTTTTTTATTTTTTTAGCTCTAGATCTATTCCATGCCCATACTTGTGGTAATATATAATAATATATTTTAAAATTATTTTTGCGAAGCCATTTAGCCACTCTTAGGTTGAATCCAGGAAAATCAATTAAAATGATCTTATCAGGTTTTAATTCAATTATAGTTTCTTTAAATTCTTTAAAATTTTTTAATATCTTTTTCAAATTAATTAATACTTCTACAAAGCCCATAAATGCCAATTCAGTAATAGGCTTAGTAATATTTACACCAGCATTTTTCATCAATTCACCACCCCATCCATAGATAATAGCTTCTTTATCAATAGCAAAAATTGCTTTAGCTAAATTGCTTCCGTGCAAATCACCTGACTGTTCTCCAGATAAAATAAAATATTTCATAAAATCAACTTACAATTAATCATTAATTATCATCATCTAATTAATAAGATTATGACAATTAAAAATAGCACAATTTTACAAAAAATATAATTACTAAAACAGAAAAAATTAATTTTTATTCCTATTTTTATTATTATTTGTGTTATCTTTATTTAATAAAGCTTTATGAGATAGTTTAAATTTACCAGTTTTTGCATCAATATCGAGAATTTTCACTTGTACGTGATCACCTATTTTATAGTAATCATTTACATCATTTACCCTTTTATTATCTATTTCTGATATATGTAATAAACCTTCTTTGCCAGGTAAAATTTCAACAAAAGCACCATAGCTTTGTATAGACTTAACTATACCATCATACACATCGCCTATCTGGGGCACTGTAGTGATAGCTTTGATTTTTTTAATAGCTTTTTCTAAGCCTTCTTTATTAGTAGAGAATATATCTACGATAGCCATATCTCCAGCTTCTTCTATCACTATAGTACTATCAGTTTCCCTTTGTAGTTCTTGTATGACTTTACCACCAACACCTATCACAGCACCCATAAATTCGCGTGGAATAGTTAATTTAGCATATCTAGGTACATTAGGTTTATAGTCAGATCTACTAATAGAAATGGTTTGATTCATAATATCTAAAATATGTAGCCTACCTTTTTTAGCTTGTTGTAATGCTTCTGAAAGTATTTGAAATGATAAACCTTTGATTTTAATATCCATTTGACATGCAGTAATTCCATCAGTTGTACCAGCGACTTTGAAATCCATATCACCGAGATGGTCTTCATCGCCTAGTATATCACTCAATATAGCATAATTACCGCTTTTTTCGTCCATTATCAAACCCATAGCTATACCGGATACAGATTTATGCATTTTAACACCTGCATCCATCAAAGCTAATGAACCAGCGCATACCGTAGCCATAGAAGAGCTACCATTAGATTCTAAAATATCTGATACTACACGAATAGTATAAGGATTATCTTCATCGCGTATTATCATATTTTTCAAAGCTCGTAGAGCTAGGTTACCATGTCCTATCTCTCTACGTCCTAAACGAATAGGTTTTACTTCACCAGTAGAGAATGGTGGAAAATTATAATGTAATAAAAAATTACTTGTACCCTCATAAACTGCACCATCTATTAATTGCTCATCTAGTTTAGTTCCTAATGTTACGGTTGTCAAACTTTGAGTTTCTCCTCTAGTAAATATTGCTGACCCATGTGCAGATGGCAAATAATCAACTTCGCACCAAATAGGGCGAATTTCGTCTAAACGACGTCCATCGAGACGGCAACGCTCATCTAATACCATCTGACGAACTGCTCTTTTGTGAACCTCATGAAAATATCTATTAACCATTGGGTAGATCTCTTCTCTCTCTTCATCTGAATATTGATTCAAAAAATCTTCTTTTATGGCTTCGAACTGTTGTTGACGTTCTTTTTTAGACTTTATATGTTGACGTGATATTTCTAATAAGCGAGGATAGCAATATTCTTCTAGTTTTTGACGAATTTCTTCATTATTTACCTCGTGCTCATATTTTCTTTTAGGTTTACCTGCTTTTTCTATTAATCTTATCTGTCCTTCTATCTCTATTTTTATATATTCATGAGCTATTTTTAATGCTTCCAGTAATGTATCTTCATCCACCTCTCTGCATTCACCTTCTACCATATTTACATCAGTGAGTGTACCACCTACCATCAAGTCTAAATCAGCCGATTCTATTTCAGTAATTGATGGATTTACTATAAATTCGCCATTTATTTTAACAACTCTAACTTCAGAGATAGGTTGCTCAAAAGGTATATCCGATATAGTGAGTGCTGACGATGCAGCTAGAGCAGCTAATGCATCAGGTGGGTAATTTTTGTCAGCACTTATTAGATAAATTAAGACTTGTGTCTCGGCGTGATAATCTTCAGGAAAAATGGGTCTCAATGCTCTATCTACTAATCTAGCAATTAATATTTCATATTCCGATGGTCTAGATTCTCTTTTCAAAAAACCTCCCGGAAAACGACCTGCAGCAGCAAATTTTTCTTGATATTCTACTGTCAATGGCATAAAATCAACTTCTGGACTAGCTTCATCCTTTGATACTGCTGTAGCTAAAAGCATAGTATCCCCGCATTTTAAAACTACAGCACCATCTGCTTGTCTAGCTAATTTACCTGTAGATATTTCTATAATCTGACCATTAGGTAGATTAATTATTTCTTTTATTTCTTGCATTTGTTAAGTGTTTTTATTTTTTGTTTAAAATTTATTTTTTTCTAAAAGGTAAAATTATAAAAAAATATTGGAACGATTATAATATAAATTCAAAATTTTAACTGATAATATACAATAAATAACTACAAAAAAATTTTCAAATGATTTCTTAGGTATTTAAGCATCAAATGAACCAAAAATAATATTTTTAAAAATCAGAAAAAATTAAAATTTTTATACTTTTTGTAATTACTTATTATTATTTTCACTGAAGTAAACAATGTGATATTATTTCCTTATATTTAATTGTTTAGTTACTTCTAGATATCTATCGTAATCTTTTCTTTTCAAATATTTAAGCAAACGCTTACGTTTATTAACCATTTTAAGAAGTGAACGCTTAGCTGAAAAATCTTTTTTATTTTCTTTCAGATATTCAGTCAAATATAATATTCTCTCAGTAAAAATAGCAATTTGAACCGCTGTATCGCCTGTATTATTTTCACTTCCGCCAAATTTTATTGCAAGATCTCTCGTCTTTTCTGGTGTCAAATACATAATTTATAATTTTAGTTTGCAAAATTACAAAAAAAATTAATTACAAAAAAATAAATTTAGTTTTTTGTTATTTATTATCTTTGCAAATCAAATAACAAAAAACATGTGGGCATTATATAAAAAGGAATTATCTGATTTTTTTACATCTTTAGTAGGCTACATCGTCATATGTATTTTTTTACTTGCTACTGGCTTGGTATTGTGGTTGTTTCCAAATGAATTTAACATCACTTTAGGCGGATATGCAGTATTAGATGGCTTATTTATATTAGCGCCCTTTGTATTTTTATTTCTTTTACCAGCTATTACGATGCGTATGTTTGCTGAGGAATATAATACTGGTACTATAGAATTGCTTTTCACCTTTCCCATATCACGTTGGCAAATAATTTTTAGCAAATTTTTAGCTGGTTTTACTATTTTTCTTTTAAGTCTACTTCCGACATTAATATATTTTTATAGTGTTTATCAGCTTGCTTTACCTGTAGGTAATGTAGATATAGGCGGAGTAGCAGGTTCATATATTGGGCTAATACTATTAGGAATGGCTTTTTTAGCCTTAGGCATTTACAGCTCTTCGATAGCCAATAATCAATTAATTGCCTTTCTCATAGCATTTGTACTGTCACTTTTCTTTTATATAGGCTTCGAATATATCAGTCGTTTACATATATTTGATTCTATTAGCTTATTTATAAAAAGCCTAGGAATAAATGAACATTATATTTCCCTCAGTAGAGGCGTGGTAGATAGCAGAGATGTTATTTATTTGATGAGCTTGACATTTGGTTTTTTATATTTAACTAAATATAATTTAGATAATAAAAGCAAATAAATACTATATATAAAATACAAAATAATGAAGTAAAAATGAAAAAGCAAAGGAACAAAATAACAACTGATAAAAAAATAAAAAATAAAAAATGGTCCCCATTAATTGTATTTTTAGTTTTGATTACAATCAATATACTAGCTAGTTTTTGCTACTTCAGAGTAGACCTTACCAGTGAAAAACGTTATTCACTCGCTCCAGCTACTAAAAATGTATTAAAAAATCTTGATGATTATGTATATTTTCAAGTTTTTTTAGATGGCAAACTCTCACCTTCATATAAAAGATTACAAAAAACTATCATAGAAACTCTCGAAGAATTCAGAGCTCATAATAAAAAATTGATAAAATACGATTTGATAAATCCCGCTAAAGATAAAGATGAAAGCACACTTAGAAATTATCTAAAAGAGTTAGAATATAGAGGTCTGGTACCATCGATAGATTATGAAATGACTGAGACTGGTTCTAGTGAAAATATTGTATGGCCCTGTGCTATCGTTACATATAAAGGTAGAGAGCTGCCAATAAATTTTATTTATTCCAATATTCCCGGTTCTAAAGAACAACTCATAAATGATGCCATAGAAAACACAGAATACAAATTAATAGATGGTATTTATCGCATTACATTAAAAGAAAAGTCTAAAATAGCATTTATCCAAGGACATGGAGAACTAGATGCTTTAGAAATTAATGATTTAGCAATGTCATTATTAGATTATTATATTGTTAATCAAATTGCTATTAATCATCAATTAAAAGCATTAGATGGCTTCAAGGCTATAATAATAGCAGCTCCTGATAGCACCTTCGATGAATTGGATAAATTTATTATCGATCAATTCATTATGAAAGGTGGTAGAGTTTTGTGGTTAATAGATGGTGCATTAGCTGATATGGATAGTCTCCAAGATAAACCAGATATATTGTCTATACCTAATGATATAAATCTAGACGACATGCTCTTTAATTATGGAGTGAGAGTAAATAAAGATTTGATAATGGACTATCACAGTGCTCCAATACCTGTAAAAACTGGACAAGTTGGAAATCAACCACAATTTTCATTTTTTAATTGGTATTTTTTTCCTACAGTTTCTAATATCAAAGGACATCCTATAGTCAGAAATATTAATGATATTAAATTTGAATTTGCCAGTAGTTTAGATACAATAGCAAAACCTGGAATTAAAAAAACTATATTGCTCGCATCTAGTAATTATTCACGAATTTTAAATACGCCCTCTATCATATCATTGAATTTTTTGAGAATTAAAGCTGATAGATCATTTTTTAATAGAAGCAATATACCAATGGCTGTTTTACTAGAAGGGAGTTTTACTAGTTTATACAAAGATCGAATACCAGATACTATAGCCAAGGATCCTGAAATCAAATTTTCTGAATACAGCCAGCCTAATAGAATGATAGTGATAGGTGATGGTGATGTAGCCAAAAATCAAGTTATTTACCGCCAAGGCAAATACATACCATATCCTTTAGGTTACGACAGATATACCGGCATAATGTATGGAAATCGTGAATTTTTATTAAACTGCGTCAATTATTTATTAGACGAGGCAGATATTATATCCATTAGAAATCGAGATATTAGTATCAGATTATTAGATAAAAGAAAAGTAGAAATTAATCAAGCAGTTATAAAGATTATTAATATCGCATTGCCTTTAGCTATAGTCTGCTTTTGTGGCATATTAATTTCATATATAAGAAAACAAAATAATAAGAAAAAAATTAGTAAATTATGAGCTCCAAAGCAATTCATAAATTATTCTTTTGTTACTTTTCTTTGCCCGCCACACAAAGAAAACTAACAAAAGAAAGATACTGGATGTGCTGAAAAAATCATTTTATATAATATAGTCCTTTTAAATTTTTAGTTTCGAATAAATTATAACTACCTATATCAATGTATGGCACCCAAATATCATAAATTAAATATGAAGTACGAAAACTATTAGGATGTCTAACAATTGTTATAATTTCACCATTTTCATTCATCATTATACAACAGTCTGCTTTAAAGAATGAAAATATTTTCATTTGATATTCCTCTCCTATTTTTATTTTTCTTAACTTTTTATTTGATATTTTATCTAATGGTTTTATTGATAATAATCTAATAAAATCTGGACATGTATCATTATAAATATTTACACATTCTAAATCTATAAAGTAAATTGATCTTTTTATAAGTTTATTCTCAATTTTTTGATAATTATTTTTCTTTTCTATTATTTTTTTAATTTTAAAAATACCGACAAGACTATCTGGCATTAAAACAAAATAATCATTATTACCGACACCTATTAATTCATTAACATCATCTCTATGTGTTTTTATTTTACCAAATTTATCTATATTTTTTAATGTCTTATCATTATTTACATAATCTAAATAATTTGATAATTGTCTTTTTTGATTTCTTGGATTATGTTTTTTTGTAAAATCATAATTACGAATACCATATTTACACTTATCATTTTGTTGATATAAATGATTAGGTATAATTATAAACAAACATATTAATAAGAGAAATTTTTTATTAATTATATATTTCATGGCACCCTATTATATTTATATATTTTAAATTCATCCATAAAACCTTGACCTCCAATATAAATTTCTTCAATATTTGTTAATTTTGATTAATTGGAATTTTTGCAATATTTAACATAAAAGGATCATTCAATAAATCATCTGGATAATTATTAATATAATATAACACAATATAATTATCTTTAATATCAATTTTAGATATTTTAATAAATGTATTGTCAAATTCTACAATTTTGTAATATTTATATGTTTTTAAATCAAAAACATATAGTTTATCTGAACTATTGAAAATGATTTTCCCTCCATCACATGCTGTGATTGCAGAACTTGAATTTGATAAATTATTTACAATAAGTTTAATATCATAATTATTTAAATTACAATAATATAAAATTGTAGTTGTAAATAAATCATCTATATCTTGATCAATTATTAAGGGAATTAACAATATATTATATTTTTCATCAAAGTAATAATTGCCAGCAGTCAATACACTATCTTTAAAAAAGATTTCTTTATTATCATAAAATATCTGAATTGTGCAATATAATATAGAATAATAAAAATTGGGATCATCATTTATAACTTCAATAAAACTTGGTTTCTTAATGCTTATTAGATTTTCTGATATTTGAATAGTATCAGGTTTTTGAGTTAAACTATCAAAACCCTTATGCTCATGTATAACGCTATCATAATTAATTGTTTGATAAAAATAATCATTAATATTAATTGTTCTTACATTATTATTAAAATCGCAAATATTTATAATATTTTGAGAAAAAATATTAAATCGTATAAATATACTAATATTAAGTATAATTAGAAATTTATAAAAATTTTTATTCATTTTTTTTATTATTATTTTCATTTTTGTTTGGATTATAATAAGGAATATTATCTTCTGTATGATTTTTAAGATATTGATCATTTACTTCTATAGCTTCATTCCTATTTTCATATCCATAATCAGATTCATTAATGTAAAAGTGTGGTGGATCAGGTTTTTTATAATTTCCACCATAAGAAAAACCATATTCTGCAGCAAAATCTGTTAGTTCTTTTACTAATTCTTTATTAGTTTCTGTATTAATATTTGACGATGTTAATCCAAATACTTCTTTCACATTAAAATCTAATGCAAATCCAGAAGAATGAGCACTTGTTGATGCTGGTCTAACTGCTAAACCTGAATGATCACCACTATCCCATTTTTTAATTAAATTTTCTTGATACTCTTTTGAACGAAAAGCACTAGTTATTACCAAACCATATTTTGCATTCATAGCATAAGCAAAATCATGAACCTTATCTGCTATTTTTGAATCTACCATAATTGTTTTTGTTTTACTAGCATCTTTATTAGCAGGAACAACAACCTTAACCAAGTCCAACCCTTTAATATCTTTAAATACTAAAGGATTCCAAGTACTATAGCAATATGGCGATAGCGATGGATACTTATCGCTCATCGGATCCACGCTCAGCCATATTGACAAGTCCGCATCATAGTATCTCGCTCCGAAGTACGTGTAACTGGTCTCATTGTCTAGCTCCTTGGCGGTGAACATAAAAATATTTTTTGTTAGGTAAAATTAATAAATATTTTTTTGAATAATTTATTTTAAATGATAAGATATTTCATTTTTAAAAGAAATAGGTACATTATAAAACAAAAAACTATTATTCATATTTATCTGGGATAAATGAAAGTATATATTCCCAAATTTCATCATTTTTACATGCTATACCATTATATAAAAAATGACCATATTTATTAAAATAAATTTTTTCTTTTTTATATCCCCAATGAATGATGCATAATACTCTAAAATCTTTGTTTATTTCTGCAATTGTTTCGCACTTGAACCCATATAACATTTTAGATAATATTGCTGATTCAACCCAGTGTTTTATAGTAATCTTTAATGATGAATATGCTTTAATTCTATTATATGGAATATCAAAACCTTCCTTACTATTAATTGGAACTATATAAAGTGTTATTTTTTTAATTTCATATTTTTGTGAATATATTGGAATTTTGTTTATAAAAAACAACACTACAAATAATACTAGTAGAATATTAATTTTTTTCATAATTATAATTATTAAACTTTATATTAAAATTTCGTAGGTAAATAATATCTCCATATAAGATTTTTTATATCTTCATTATAATAAGTTTGGCCTTTATACAAAAAACCACCAAAAGCATTAAAATATAAAACTTCTCTACCAAGAAATTTGTGAATAATACATTTTATCCTATAATCTTGAATAATTTCAGTTTTATCATTTTCATTTAGATTTTGAAGAAGTTGTAAAAAATTGGAGTCGTCCAGTTGGCTTGGAGATTTAATAGAAAGTTTAATATCAGATTTTTTTTTAACTTCATAGTAATCAATTTGCCTTCGGAACAAATAACCTGGAGGAATAATATATAAAGTTATTTTTCTTATACAACAATCTGTAGTAAATACTTCTTGTGAATGTAAGGTTAAAAAATTAAAATTTAATCCTAATATGGCTAATAATGGTAAAATAAACTTTTTCATATTTTATAATTTTATAACATTGGCACATTATTTTTTTGTTCTTTTCTGGTCTTAGTTGATAGAGGATCTACAGTATTTAAAATTTTAGCCCAATGATTATTTCTAATTCCTTGATTTAATATTATTGCTGCAGGTGTTTCATACTCTTCTATTACTCTTCTTTCTTCAACAAAATCATAATCTTGATCAATCATATTTTTCTCTTTTTCAAATTCATCATGTTTAAAAATGTCTCTGTAAAAATGACCTAATTCATGAAATAAACCTAAAGCTCCAGATTGTTTACCCACTTCATAAGTACCATTGATTTTATAAAATGTTTTCATTCCCTTTGTTGACCAATAAATTGTATTTTTTGAATCATCATAATAATCACTAAAACTCTTTTTAACATTTACAATTTCAGATGTAGCAACTGATTGTTGGATTATTCCCTCTACATCAGCATTTTTATTATAAATGTAATTTAGTGAATCAACAGCATTACTAACAAAATTATTTTCACCTGTATATTTCATACCAGGAGTATAAGTTATATACTTAGATCTTTCAAACAATCTACTAATACCTTTTTTTTCTTTATAATAAATTCTAATTTCATTCCCATTCGGATCTACCAGCACCACTGGATTATCAGCTGTATAGCAATATGGCGATAGCGATGGATACTTATCGCTCATCGGATCTACTGACAGCCACACACTCAGCTCGCTATCATAGTATCTCGCACCGAAGTAGGTGTAGTTGGTCTCATTGTCTAGCTCTTTATAATTTGAGTAATGATAATTATTCTCTAGACAAAACGTATGGCTTATATAATGTCGAACAATTGCATCTATCATAAAATTTTAATTGTTTATCTTCTGTGTAAATATAACATTTGGTTAATGAATCAGTTCGTTTAAAACTATCTTTTGTTAATTCAAAAATATTTAAGCAATATTTTATATTACCATTATCATCTATCCCATTATAATCATAAATATTCAACAAAAATTTATTATTATTTATAAATAATAGATTAATACCACCATTAAATGAATTGTATGATAAAACCTTGAAGTTTTTAGCTAAAAAAATTAGACTTACATTTATTATATTAGCACTTAAACCACTAGTACCCACTGGATAACTCTCAAGAGCTAAAACTTTTCCAAATTCATTTAAATTCAATAAATATGTACCTGTTAGATATGGAGGAATAATATAAAAATCTAATTTAACTTTATTTTTGTCATGTAAAATAAGATATGTTACATTAATGGAATCATTAACAAGTTTTATAATATTAACATTATCTATATATATTAAGTAACCTTCATCTATTTCTTTTACTTGTAATGTATCTTTTATTATAGGATTTTCAAAAAAATTTGTAAAGCATGAATGACTAATAAAATTATAAATTAAAAATAAATTAACAATAAATTTTATCATGGCCATGTTTTTTTGGATAAAGATATTGATTATATTCCATAAACTGGGTACCTCCAATCTTTTTAGTATAAGAAAATGTAATTTTGTTAGGTAAAATTAATGAATATTTTTGAATAATATCTACTTAATTTACTTTTTTTTATCAGCCACACAAAGAAAAGGTAATTAAAGAAAAGTCTCCGCTGGTTTTAACACCCCTGTCTCTGTGAGACATCCACTCTACAAGAGGGGAATTTTTTCGAGCAGAATTCCCCTTCTCCGAAGGGGTGTCAGGCTTTGCCTGACGGGATAGTTAAAAAAACTACGCTGCCAGCCCTACCCAACCCTGCTTGCTTGTTTTATTACAAATCATTTCCCAATGCGGGCGGGACAAAATAAAAACACACAGCACACAATTAAATATAATTGATTATGAAATTATTCTTAAAAACTTAAAAATATACTTTTATTTAATTACAAAAACTAGACTTACCTTCAAAAATAAATTCACCATTAAT
>LFSZ01000052.1:0-454 GCA_001512885.1 Rikenellaceae bacterium DTU001 | reverse complement strand
CTAAATATTTGAATGATACCTTTTGTCCACAAATAGAAAATAATTCTTCTAAACTATCTCCAACAACAATAAACATATGATTTTTATAATAAAAGAAACCATATGGATCTAACCCTAATAATAGATCGATGCTATTATTTGATTCTATAACTATTGAAATATAATTATCCTCAAATTCTTGTATACGAAATGAAAATAATAAATTACAATCATAATAATTACACTTTTTTTCATGAAGAATTATACTATCAAGAATTGTAGTTAGGTTCTTATTCTCAAAACTCAAATGATATAAATCTATTTGCTTTTCTATATATTGGGCAAAAACATTTACACTATTTATACATAACATAAATGTTATAAAAAATTTCAGAACTTTTTTCATTGCATTAATTTTTAGTATCTATGATACTTATTTGAGGTAAAAGTTTGAATGGACTTGATACTATTCCAT
>LFSZ01000003.1 GCA_001512885.1 Rikenellaceae bacterium DTU001 | reverse complement strand
ATTGAAACATATATTAGATTTATTAATTCACCCCACTCTCCTAAAATTTTCATATACACATTTTTTTTTCAGATCAGATTCGATAATTAAAAATAATGAAAAGATATTATAATCATACGTTTTTGTCACTATAAAAAATAATTTTAATAGAAGCCAAATACAATACCATTATTATATATTTTATGCATAATAATGGTATTGTATACACTTTATTAATTACTAAAACAAATCTTTATTTAAAAGCAATTAACTTATATAGTTCGTAAAATATATATTAATATACCTATTCAAAAGTGAAATAAAATTATATTTCAAAAAATTATAACCACCTAAATTTAACTGAAATACAGTATTTATAATAAAATAATTGAACTTAATTTATTAATCTAATAAATGTATAGAAAGTCCACTTCTAAGTTTAGGTTCAAACCATGTAGTTTTAGGAGGCATTATATTACCACTATCAGCTATATCCATGAGTTGTTTCATAGAAACTGGATATAAGGCAAAAGCTACAGCCATCTCGCCGCTGTCAACTCTACGTTTTAACTCTCCTAACCCCCTAATACCACCTACAAAGTCAATTCTTTTATCAGTTCTCAGATCCTTTATTCCTAATATATTATTTAAAACTAAATCTGATAAGATAGTTACGTCTAGTACTCCAATAGGATCATTATCGTTATAAGTGCCTTTCTTAGCTGTCAATGAATACCAATTCCCATCTAGATACATAGAAAAATTGTGAAGTTTATTTGGTTTGTATTCATTTTTGCCCTTATTTTCTATATCAAAATATTCAGATAATTTATCTAAAAATTCTTGTGGTGTCAAACCATTCAAATCTTTTACTACTCTGTTATAATCAATTATTGTAAGTTGATTATCTGGAAAAACGACAGCCATAAAATAGTTAAAGTCTTCTTCGCCTGTATAGTTAGGATGCTGTTCTCTTTTTTCTTTACCTACTAATGCTGCTGCTGCTGTACGGTGATGTCCATCAGCCACGTATAAAGCTGGCATTTCTGCAAATAATTTTTGTATTTTATCTATTAATTCTTTTTCTTTTATTACCCAAAATTGATGTCCAACACCATCATTAGCTATGAAATCATATTCGGGTTTGTGCTCATTAGCATAATTCATTATCAAGCTATCAAGTTCTGCTACAGATTTATAAGCAAAAAATACGGGTTCTACATTAGCATTGGTAACTCTCACATGTTTCATCCTATCCTCTTCTTTATCTCTACGAGTGAGTTCATGCTTTTTTATAACATTATTAAAATAGTCATCTATACTAGCACAGCCTACTATGCCATATTGAGTTTTGTTCCACATAGTTTGAGCATAAATATAAAAATATGCATCATCATCGGGTATTAACCATTTATTTTCTATAAATTTTTGAAAATTTTCTTTTGCTTTTTCATAAACTCTAGGATCGTGTTCATCAGTACCAACGGGTAAATCTATTTCTGCTCTAGTTATATGAAGTAAAGAATATGGATTCCCTTCTGCTTCCTTTCTTGCTTCTTCAGTATTAATAACATCATAAGGTTTAGCAGCTACTTTTGGTGCTAATTCTTTTGGTGGGCGTAATGCCTTGAAAGGTCTAAAAATTGCCATAATTATAATTTTTTTTATAAATTAAAATAAATATTAAACTATAACCAAACCAAAGTAAAATTTAGTTTAGCTAACTTAAAAAAATCAACTCACTTTTATCTTATTTTTTTGTATAAAAATAGGATAAATAACGAGTATTCTACAAGATTATATTAGTTCGTTGCCAGTATTTTCATCAAAATCCTCCTCCTCCTCTTCTTCTTCTACTTCTTCAGAGGCACTTCTATCAGTTTTTTTGTTACGCTGTAATGAAGAAATGAGAGCTCCAAGCATTTTAGATATCTCAATTAATAAGTTTTTTGCTTCTTCATGTTGATCATCAGTAATAAAGCCTTCTTTTTGAGCGATAGTAATAAGTACCACACTTTTTCTAATAGAACTACGCGCCATTTTTAGGTAGTAAATGAATTGATTTTTATTTCTACCTGATCCTTCTGCTATGTTTATAGTGATCTCTTGAGCAGCCTCCACCATGTCATTTCTAAGAATGGATGCATAGTCTGGAAATGGTTTTGTAGCATTATAAACCCAAGATACAAAATCTAAAGTTTTGTGATAAATGCGTAGATCTTCAAATCTGAAGAAGTTCATAGGTCTATTTTCTTCCATAGTTGTATGTTTTTTGGTTATGTGATTATTTTTTTTTAAATTTTTATTTATTTATCTGAAAAGTAGTATCTCCTGTTTTAAAAAATGCAATTATTTGTCTTATAGCTGCTAATCCTGCATTATTATTAGCTTCTTTAGTTTGAGCACCTAATTTTTTAGGAGTGAAATAACATCGTCCAGGATATTTCTCTGCAATAATATTTTTACAATCAGGTGCAACATCAGAAACATAGCGAAAATCTGGTCTTTCTTCCAAAACTTTTAATAAATCATCTTCATTAATAAGTTCTTTTCTAGCTGTATTTACTAAGACAGCATTTTTAGGCATTAATGATAATAAGTTATAATTGATAGATTTAATGGTAGCATCATTAGCAGGAATATGTAAAGAAACATATTGAGAATTTTTATATAAATCCTCTACTGACTCAGCTTTTGTAACATTATAAGCAATGTATTCGTCATCTCTTTTAGATCTTCTATGACCATAAATTTTCATATCAAAGCCTTTAACAAGGGTAGCAAGTGCTTTAGCTGTATAGCCAAAACCATGTAATCCTAAGGTCTTTCCTTTTAGTTCAGTACCTACAGAACCATCAAATTGATTTCGTGAAATATAAAGCATTAATGCTAATGCTAGTTCTGCCACAGCATTAGAATTTTGTCCAGGTGTATTCATAGCTACTATATTTCTTTCAGTGCAAGCATTTAGATCTATATTATCATAGCCAGCTCCAGCTCTTACTACTATTTTTAGATTTGGAGCATGCGAGATTAGATCTTTATCTACTATATCGCTACGTACTATAAGAGCATTTGCTTCTTTTACACCTTTATAAGCTTCTTCTTTACTTGTATATTTTTCTATAAATTTAATCTCAAAATTTTCAGCTTTTGCAATTTCGGTCATCTTGTTGACTGCGTCAGCTGCAAAAGGCTTTTCTGTTAAAACTACTATTTTATTCATAATTATAATTTTTTTAAAAAATTAAACATTTTATTATAAACTAATGAAAAATTATTTCAAATTAGTTTTTTCGAAGTCTTCCATAGCTTGTACAAGTGCTTTAACACTGTCTACAGGTAATGCATTATACATAGATGCTCTAAAGCCACCTACACTTCTATGACCTTTAATACCTACTATACCATGGGTTTTAGCATAATCTATGAATGTAGCTTCTAGTTCCTTATAGGGTTCTTGCATTACAAAGGTAATATTCATTAGAGAACGATCTTCTTTATCAGGTACGGTAGGAACAAACATTTTACTATTATCTAAGTAATCATTTAAAATTTTTGCTTTTTCTTCATTAATTTTCTTCATGTTTTCTAACCCACCAATTTCATTTTTTAACCAATTCATTACTTCTTTGACTACATAAATAGCATAGACTGGCGGAGTATTGTATAAACTATTATTTTCTGTATGAGTTTTGTAGTTGAGCATCGTAGGAATTATCCTATCAGTAACTTGATGATTTAGGAACTCATCTTTAATTATTGCAATAGTTACTCCAGCTGGACCTATGTTTTTTTGAGCTCCAGCATAAATTAGAGAATATTTAGAAATGTCTATAGGACGACTGCAAATATCTGATGACATGTCTGCTACTAATGGAACTGGTGAATTTAAATCAGTCTTTAATTCAGTACCATAAATAGTATTATTAGTAGTAATATGGAAATAATCTACATCTGTAGGAATAATAAAGTTTTTTGGTAGATAAGTGAAATTTTTATCAGCTGATGTAGCTACTATTTGTACTTCACCGAATAATTTAGCTTCTTTAATAGCTTTTTTTGCCCAATTACCTGTCTCTAGGTATGCTGCTTTTTTATTCAAAAAATTCATAGCTACCATACCAAACTGAGTAGATGCCCCTCCACCTACAAAAATAATATGATACCCCTCAGGTATTTGCATGATTTCTTTCATTAAATTAATAGCGTCATTGATAATAGCCTCGAATTCCTTTGACCTGTGCGAAATTTCAAGTATTGACATACCTATACCATCTAAATCTTGAACTGATTTTGATACCTTTTCTAATACTGGTACTGGTAAAACTGCTGGACCTGCGTTAAAAATGTGCTTTCTCATAATACAATTATTTTATGTTTTATGCAAAATTATATATTTTTTTTGAATTAAAAAAATATATAATTATATTAAACCCCCTATCATATAAAGATAACATTAAATTACAACTTTTAAAAATTTGTTATACAGCTTACTAAATAATGAAATTTTATAATAAATAAACTTAATTATTGTAAAAATTAAGATGAAATTATAATATATTTGGATTTATTAGTGTTATTAGTATTATTTCAAAAAAAATTATTGAAAATAAATTAGTAAATATAATCTGTCATAAATGAAAAAAATAGTTTAATTATAGTAATATAAAGGATTATTTTCTACTTTAATAGATCTATACCTATGTCTCTACGATAATAAATACCATCAAAATCAATCCTTTCGATGTCTTTATAAGCCATATCACGAGCCGAATCAATAGTATCTCCATACCCAACTACGTATAATACCCTGCCACCGGACGTAACTAATTGTCCCTGTTCATTTATTTTTGTACCACCATGAAAGATAATAGAATTTATATTTTCTTTATCTAAAAATATTAATTTATTTTTCTCATAATCAAATGGATAACCCTTAGCAGCTAAAGTGATACAACAATAATGTAAATCGTCAGTTAATATTTTATAATTATTCAATTTTTTTTCATTAATAGATATACAAAGATCTGAAAATGAAGATTTTATTTTTGGCATTACAACTTGTGTTTCAGGGTCTCCAAGTCTCACATTATATTCGAGTAGGTATGGATCATCAGCATTTATCATTAAACCAAAAAACAAAAAACCCTTATAGTCAATATTCGAATCTTTCAAACCAATCAAAGTGGGTTCAATAATATTATTTATTATTTTATTTTTTAAATTTCCATTAAAAAAACCAGTAGGAGATGCGGCTCCCATACCACCAGTATTAGCGCCAGTATCGCCTTCGCCTATTTTTTTATAATCTTTTGCTTCTGGCAGTAAAATATAATTATCACCATCTGTAACTATAAACACACTCATTTCTATTCCATTGATGAACTCTTCAATTACAATTTCTTTACCAGCTTCGCCTAGGTAATTTTTAAAAAAAAGTTTTTCGATAGTTTGTTTAGCATCATTGATATTGTTTTCTATGATAACACCTTTGCCTGCGGCGAGTCCTGATGCTTTGATCACAAATGGAGAAGATATAGTACTCAAAAAGTCAATAGCATCTTCATATTGATTATAATTAAAACTAGCAAAATTAGCAGTAGGTATATGGTATTTTTGCATAAATTGTTTGGCAAAAGATTTACATGATTCTAATCTAGCGGCTCTTTGTATTGGACCGACAAAAAATATTTTATTTAATTGTATATCAGAGTCAAAAAAATCAGCTATGCCATCAGCTAGTGGTTGCTCTGGGCCACAAATGACAAGATTGATTTTATTATCTAAAACTATTTTTTTGATATGTTCAAAATTTTTCAAATCACCATTAATCGAAAATGGCTTTGTACCGCCATTGCCAGGCATTATAAAAGTATTATTTTGTCCTAATTCATTCTGTAATTTTGATAATATTGCATGTTCACGACCTCCAGAGCCTAATACTAATGCTTTCATATAGTAAAATTTAAAAATCTATTATTCATTATTATTACATTCAAAATATTTGCGTAGTTCAAAATTAGTTCCCAGATATAATCTTCTAACTTCTTCATCATTTGCCAGTTCCTCAGCAGATCCACTTTTTAGAATTGAACCATCTATCAATAGGTAAGCTCTGTCTGTGATAGATAGAGTTTCGTGTACATTATGATCAGTTATCAAAATACCAATACCTTTTGTTTTTAGATTATAAATAATAGATTGTATATCCTCTACTGCTATTGGGTCTATGCCTGCAAAGGGCTCATCTAAAAGCATAAATTTTGGATCTATAGCTAGCGAACGCGCAATTTCGGTTCTTCGTCTCTCGCCACCACTGAGTTGTATGCCTTTGCTTTTTCTGATGTGTTGTAGACCAAATTCATTTAATAATTGCTCCAGCTTCTCATCTTGTTGCTTTTGTGATAGATTGGTAAATTCTAATGCTACTCTAATATTATTTTCAACTGATAAATTTCTAAATATACTTGGTTCTTGAGCTAAATAGCCTATTCCTAGTTGAGCTCTTTTGTACATAGGATAACTAGTAATATCTAAATCATCTAAAAATACTTTTCCTTCATTGGGTTTTATAATGCCCACTATCATGTAAAATGAAGTAGTTTTCCCAGCACCATTAGGACCTAATAGACCTACTATTTCACCTTGTTTCACATCAAATGTTACTCCTTTTACTACTGTCCTTTTGCCATATATTTTTACTAAATTCTCAGCTTTTAATATCATTTAAAATTTTTTTTATAAATTCAAAATTATAAATAACTAATTTTATCAAAAAAAAGAAAATCAATTAATATTATCCATTATTAAATTTTATTTAAATCTACCTATTAATGTCCATCCACCTTTTACTTTGTCACCTACTTTAATGTATAATTCTGTATCAACAGGTAAAATAAGGTCCACGCGACTACCGAAACGAATCACGCCAATTGTATCTCCAGCATTAGCAGATTCATTTTTGTCTATGAAAGTAACTACTCTGCGCGCGGCAGCTCCTGCTATTTGTCTCATTAATATTTGTTTTCCAGTATTTGATTCTATTAAAAGTGTAGACATCTCGTTTAGCATAGAGGCTTTTGCTTTTCGAGCATGATAGTTGTGTCCTTTTTGATATTCTTTATTTAGTAATTTGCCATTACAAGGCATAAAATTCAGGTGTATATTAGACATGCTCATAAAAATAGATAGCTGAATACGCTCCTCATTGAAGTATCTATCTTCATATATTTTTTCTAAAACTACTACTTTGCCAAAAGCTGGTGAATAAATTTCATTATCAGCAGCATTATTAACAGTTTTTTTAGGTTTTCTGAAAAATAATGCTATCCAAATTATCAAAATAATAGCTGTGATCAAAATCAATACTTTTATCAATAAATGAAAAGGAAATAATATTAATCCAATAGCTATCAATATGATAATTACTGAGCCTATGATAATGTTATTATAACCACTTGGATGTAATCCTTTGCCCATATATTTTTAAAATATAATTACTATAATATTTAATATAACAATAAAAGGAATGGCAAATATAATACTATCTAGTCTATCTAACATACCACCATGACCTGGCAATATATTTCCAGTATCTTTTACGCCTATTTCCCTTTTAAACTTAGATTCTAATAAGTCTCCTATAGTTGCTAAAAAAGGAGAAATAGCTACTATCCAGTATAGGTCTGTTCTTTTCTCAATAAAACTAAAATAAATTACAAAAATTATATAAGTGAGAAAAGCTCCATATAATAATCCTTCTATACTTTTTTTAGGAGAGATGTCTTTGGCTAATGGACGTTTGCCAGCCAGTACTCCCATTATATATGCCATTGTATCAAATACCCATATAGATACAATACTTATCAATAAATGATTAAATGTATTTAAAAATTGTATAGATATTATAGGTATAATAATCCAAAAGATAAAAAAAGCTAAAAATTTGAAATAGTTTGTTATTGATTGTTTATTATAAAATACAATATATATGATTTCTAATATTAGTATGATAAAAATTATAATTATAGATAATAAAATTAAATATTTGAATGATGGTATATTAATAAAAAAAGTTTTTAAAAATGAGAATTTTTTATAGTTAAAAAACAAGATAATCTGAGATATAATCAATAAAATGATTGCACTTATAGAGATAGTATAAAAATAATTTTTTTCACTTTTAGATGTACTTATTAATTTTATTAGTTCAAAAGTAGCGATTGAGAAAAATAAATAAGTTACTAGTGCTAATACCCATCCACCAAAATAAATACCTATTAACCATAATACACCATAAATAATTGCAGTTAAAGACCTTTTAGGTAAATCCGAAAACTTTTTTTTATTATCTACTTCTACCGCCATCATTAATTTATAAAAAATATTTATTAATACTAATTTTCATTAGTATTAGCCTCGTTATAATTTGTTTCTTGATCAGAAAATAATTCTGCATCAGGATCAGGCCATGGGCGAGCTCCAAGTACTGCTTCTACATCTTCTCTAAAAATAACTTCTTTTTTCAGTAACTGCTGTGCTATTTGACTTAACTGATCTTTATGCTCATTAATAATATTATAAGCAATATTATAAGCATCTTCTATAAGTTTTTTAGCTTCTTTATCTATTTTTTCAGCAGTTTTTTCACTATAAGGTTTTTGATAACCGAAAAATTCATCAGGATTTGAATTATAAAAGCTCAAAGTACCGATTTCATCGGAGAATCCATAATAAGTAACTGCCGCATAAGCTTGTTTAGTAACAATTTCGAGATCATTCATAGCTCCACTACTTACATCTCCGAAAAATACTTGTTCAGAAACTCTTCCACCAAGAGCCGAAGCCATCTGATGAAGTAGTTGTTCTTTTGTAATAATATTTCTTTCAGTTGGCAGATACCAAGCGGCCCCAAGTGCTTTGCCTCGAGGGACAATAGATACTTTGACGAGTGGATGGGCATATTGCAGAAACCAACTTACTGTAGCGTGACCAGATTCGTGATAAGCAATAATTTTTTTCTCTTCTGGTGTTATTATCTTACTACGTTTTTCTAATCCACCGATAATGCGATCTATGGCATCATTAAAGTCTGACATATCAACAGCATTTTTATTTTTTCTCGCAGCTATCAGAGCTGCTTCATTACATACATTTGCTATATCTGCACCTGAGAAGCCTGGTGTTTGGCGAGCTAATAATTTCACATCTACATCATCAGCTAACTTTAAAGGACGCAAGTGTACTTTAAAGATTTCTTCCCTTTCTTTTAGTTCAGGCAAATCGACATAAATCAATCTATCAAATCGACCTGCACGTAAAAGTGCTTTATCTAAAACATCTGCTCTATTAGTAGCAGCCATTACTATGAGACCTACATTAGGGCTAAAGCCATCCATCTCAGCTAATAATTGATTAAGTGTGCTCTCGCGCTCATCATTAGCACTAGTAATGAGCGTTCTACCCCTCGCACGACCTATAGCATCTATCTCATCGATAAAAATAATACATGGAGCTTTAGCTTTAGCTTGTTCAAATAAATCTCTAACCCTGGCAGCACCTACACCTACAAACATCTCAACAAATTCACTACCACTCATAGACAAAAATGGCACCCCTGCTTCTCCAGCTACAGCTTTGGCTAGCAAAGTTTTTCCTGTACCAGGAGGCCCGATTAATAAAACACCTTTTGGTATTTTACCACCTAATCTAGTGTATTTTGTTGGATTTTTTAGAAATTCTATGATTTCCTGCACTTCTATTTTAGCTTCCTCTAAGCCTGCCACATCTTTGAAAGAAACATCTATTTTCTTATCGCCTTCTACTACTTTGGGTTTAGACTTTCCTACATTGAAAACACCACCACCAGGGGCACTTTTTGTTAATGATCTAGCAATAAAAAACCATAAAAGTATAATGAGTGCAAATGTGATAATCCAACCAAAAATGTCTCCCCAATAATTTTTTACTTTTTTGGCAGTTATTGGTATTTGATAAGATTCTATTACTTTTTTTTGCTCTGCGGGTTCTTTGCCAATAGTATCATTTTTTATAGCAGTATATATAGTTTCGTATAGTTGCTTCTCAAAATTTTCAGCACTAATAAATGGATATTTATACATTATCTGTGGCTCTACTGGCGAAGAAAATATATTATCCTTTTTAGACTTAGTCTCTGTTTTTTTCTTTGGATATACAATAGCATATTCATTATTAACAACTTCTATTTTTTCAATATTTTTTTCTTTTATCAGCTCTTCTAATTTAAACCAACTAATCTCTTCTGTCTGTGTTTTATCTGGAGTATAGAAAAATAATATTGCAAATATTGCAATTATAATTATATATACCCAATAAAAAGATTTATTGCTTTTTGTTTTTTGTGCCATAATTACTTATTTCTGTTCAAAAAATATACTATTTAATTTTTTAGCAATAATTATCAAATTATTATTTTAAAAATTGAAAATCAAAATTACTAATTAAATTTATAATCAATTAATACTATTTATTACTATTTTAATATTATAATAGTTCATCAAATTTTTCTATAGTAGTGTCTGCCCATAAACTTTCTAAATCATAAAATCTACGAGATGATTCTAAAAAAAGATGAATCACTATATCGCCATAGTCTATAAGTATCCATTCTGCATTTTGTAAACCTTCGACATGGTGTGGACGATAGCAAAAGTGGTTTCGTAACTCGTAAATCAAATTTTCTGCTATACTACGTACTTGCAGAGATGAAGTACCATGAGCTATTATAAAAAAATCACAAATCGAGTTTGGTAATTGCCCCATATTCATACTTACAATTTCTTGGGCCTTTAGTAAATATAAGGTTTTTAAAATGTTTTCTTTAGAAATTATATCATTATTTACGTCTTTTATAAAGTTTTTATTTTGCATTCACTTTCCCTTTTTTATTCATTTTTATTTTTATTTATAATATTTTTGCAAAATTACTAAAGAATATTGTAATGAACATAGAAATAAAAAACTTTAAAATAATCGAATCTACTAATGTAGAAGCTATTAAAAATTGGCAAAATTATTCTTTAGATTCTTTTGTTTTATTTAATGCTTTATATCAGACTAATGGTAAAGGACAGGGTAAAAAAAAATGGTACAGCGAAGCTAATAATAATATAGCCGCAACGATTTTGTGGAGATTTAAAGATCCTATAAATGTTAAAGATATTCCATTATTTTTGTTTAGTGAATGGGTAGCTGTGAATATTTGCAAAGAATTAAATAAAATTTTAAATGAAGATAAATTTACTATCAAGTGGCCTAATGATATAGTAATAAATAATAAAAAAATATGTGGGATACTTATAGAAAATGTAATAATGGGTAATGAAATACACGCTTTGGTAGCAGGCTTCGGCATCAATATAAATCAAATAAATTTTCCTGATGATATACCTAATGCAACTTCATTAAAATTATTAACTAATAAAGATTATGATGTTTATGAAATAGTGATGTCTATTTTTAACTCATTGATAGATACAACTAATTTTATTTTTTATGATGGAGAAACTATTCATCAAGAATATAAAAAAATGGCATTAAAAATAAATATAGTAGACGGTTTACTATTAGAAAGCAGAGAAAAACTAAGAGTGCAAATAATGGATATTTTAGAAGATGGTGCGATAATAGTAAAAAACTTTAATAATAATATGATAAATAAATTTTACCACCATCAATTTAGAGTGATTTATTAAATTTTAAACTGATCATTTCAAAAAATATTACAATAAATATATTTTTTTTTAATAAATATAAAAGAATTATTTATAAAGTAATAAAATTAATTATTCTTTTAATAAAAGTAAAATTAGATAAAATTAGAGTCTAAAGTTCATATTACTAAATAATAAATCGGATAAAATATTATTAATCAAACATCTTAAATCAAATTTCAAAAAAAATATAGATCAAAATATTGTTTTTACCCTTTAGTAGTATATAAATGATAGTAATGTTCAAACTGATTCATATATGTATCCATTATATCCTTCATCTTATACTGATCAGCATATCTTAGCACAGAATGTAATAGAAACAAATATTGCTGTTTATCTAAATCCAATAATCTATGTTTTTTAGCAGGCAAGGAGTAGATATATTTGAGATATTCTATTGATATGTCAGCTGTTCGTTGCATTATAGGTTTGGCTAGATCTAGAGCACCTACATTTAAATAACTTTCTATAATTGGTAAAATGTATAAGTCATATGGTACTTTATTTTCTGGCAATTCTTCCATAGCTATATTTAGCACCTTCAAGGCAGAATCTCTTTTATTTTCATTTATAAGATAAGTAGCTAATCTACCAGAAACTATACTGCGAAGAGTTTTAGCCATTCTTAAATTAGTTTCATCTAGATATACCTTGGGATCTTTTATATTACCCCATTTAAATTTCATAAAATTATCATACATTACCTCTGTATTGACCACACCAGCATACATATCAATAGAATTTGCTTTAACAGGTAATAAATGATAAGTTATACCTTCTTGAAAGAAATATTTTTCTAAACCCATATATGATTCTTGTCCACTTGTAGTGGAGAAATATATGGGACGTTCCCAATCACTATGAGCGAGAATATCTAATAAAAAAAGTTGAGCTTTAGTGATAGCTGTTCGATTTATATTAATGAATACACTATCTACTATACTGTCTTTATATTTTTCAGGTACTATGCCTAGGCTCAATACTTTTTCTTTATCTACTGGCACATAAAATACTTTACCAGGTAAATAATCTAATCTACCAAAAACTGGATCATTTAATGCAAATGCATCATTATTGTTATTTATTATATCAAAATATTCTATTAAATTAATTGATTCTTTGATCTGATCAAAGATGTAGATTATATCTCTTGTGCCAGATCTATAAGCAATATGATCCATAGAAATAGGTAATGGATCAGAAAGGTAAACTTTTCTTTTCATTTGATCGCCATACCAATCAGTTTGCAATAGTGATAAATTAGCTACCCTAATATCTGTGCGATGATTTTCTACTTCTTGAGCATACCATAGGGGAAATGTATCATTATCCCCAACTGTGAATAATATGGCGTTTGGTTCACAGGAGTCTAAATACATTTTTGCAATATCCCTAGCTGTATATCGATTAGATCTATTATGATCATCCCAATTTTCGCTAGCCATTATACACGGTACTAATCCTAAAGTAATAATAGTAGCTATGATAGGAGCAGCTATATTTTCTTTTTTAATCAATTTTTTAATACCGTCACTAACGGCTAATACACCTAATCCTATCCACATAGCATATGCATAGGTAGAACCCACATATGAATAATCACGCTCTCGTGGTTGATATGGAGTTTGATTTAGATAAATAACTATAGCTAGACCTGTCATAAAAAATAGCATAAATATTACAAGTGTATTTTTACTATTTTTATTTAGTTGATAAAATAGACCTACTAACCCTAATATGAGAGGCAAAAAATAATAATGATTTCTCGCTCTATTTTCTTTCATATATGTAGGATATTCAGTTGTATTACCTAGATGTATGTTGTCTATAAAAGTAATGCCAGATTCCCAATTACCATTCATAGGGTCCCCATGTCCCTGAATATCATTTTGACGACCTACAAAATTCCAAAAGAAATACCTAACATACATATGCCCTACCTGATAAGTAAAGAAAAATCTAAGATTTTCTATGAAAGTAGGCTTATAAATTACTTTAGTTTCTCCATCTACATTTACACGTATAGGGACACCTTTTACCTTGCCCCAATCTCTATATGCATTTTCGTGATAGGATTCTTGATTACTCCACATGCGAGGGAAAAATGTTGTAAAACGTTTATCATAGGCAGGCATAGATTTTTCTCGTTTATCTATGATTATATATTTTTTTGCTTGTTCATCTTTTTCGTAAACAGGACTACGATTTTTCCATTCACTACGAGGTGCATAAGGTGCATTGAAGTATGGACCAAATAATAAGGGGGTCGTACCATATTGTTCTCTATTGAGATATGCTAATAGAGCAGGAGCAGTCTTTGGTGCATTTTCATTAATAGGAGTGTCAGCATTAGATCTAATAGGAAGTATCAAAAATGTAGAATAACCTATTAAAAGGAAAGCCAATGCTAACCATATAGAATTGGCCAATAACAATTTATGCTTCTGAGTATACCATATAGCAAAAGCTATTCCGCCAATGACAAATATAAAGAAAAATATTGTGCCTGAATTGAATGGTAACCCCAATGTATTTACAAAAAAGATTTCAATTTTGCCAGCTAACCACACTACCCCAGGTATTATAACCATAAACAATAAACCTAATATAACTATGCCTATTATTAGAGCCCAAATAGTTTTTTTAGTTGTAGGTTTATATTTTCTATAATAAAAAATAAGCACTATGGCGGGTATAGCTAATATATTTAATAAATGCACTCCAATAGCTAGACCAATAAGAAAAACAATAAATATCAACCATTTAAAAGAATGTGGATCATCAGCATTTCTTTCCCACTTAGTAGCTGCCCAAAAAGTAATAGCTGTGAAAAATGATGAGGTGGCATAAACCTCACCTTCTACGGCATTGAACCAAAAAGAATCAGTAAAAGCAAAAGCTAATGCTCCAACCACTCCTGCCCCCAATATAGCTATAATATTATATAGCGAGTAACTCTCCTCATTTTTAATTAATATCTTAGAAGCAAAATAAGTAATAGTCCAAAATAAAAATAAGATTGTAAAAGCACTCATAAGGGCGCTCATACAATTAACACACATGGCTACTTTAGTAACATCATTTGTAAACAAAGTAAAAAAACGTGCTAATAATTGAAATGTTGGTGCCCCAGGTGGGTGACCTACTTGTAATTTGTATGATGTGGCAATATATTCTCCACAATCCCAAAAACTAGTAGTAGGTTCTATTGTAGATAAATAAACAAAGGCTGCTATGCCAAATATTATCCACCCAATTACATTATTCCATAGTGTATACTTTTTCATTATTAATAATTTTTATTATTAAAAATTTCTGCGAAGTTAAATAATTTTTGAAAATTAAAAATTTTTTAATTAATCTTGAGTAATAAAATAATTTTATTTCATAAATAATTTTGTTAAGCATATTTTAGATAAAAGGGCCAATATTATTTTATTAATAAAACAAATACACAAATATTCTTTCAAATTAAATAGATTGTATTTATTTATTTTTTTATATTATAATTTTGTGATATAGCAAAAATATAATATCTTTGCCTTTATAAAAAATAGATAGTAATGTCAGAGTATAAAATTACAGGTAAAGTAATACAGGTAATAGGTCCAGTAGTGGACGTAGCTTTTGAAAGTGAAAAAGATTTACCTAATATTTATGATGCATTAGAAATTAAAAGAGAGAATGGAGAAAGCCTAATACTAGAAACACAGCAAGCAATTGGCGAGAATTCTGTCAGAACAATAGCCATGGACAGCACAGATGGTCTTTATAGAGGTATGTCAGTTTATAATACTGGAGAAGTAATATCTATGCCTATAGGAAATGAGATTAGAGGGAGATTATTTAATGTAATAGGTAATAATATAGATGGTTTGCCACAAGTAGTTACCCAAAAAAGATCCCCCATCCACAAAGATCCACCTAAATTTGACGAATTATCTACCGAAACTGAGGTTTTATTTACTGGTATTAAGGTTATAGATCTTATAGAACCTTATGTTAAGGGTGGTAAAGTCGGTTTATTTGGTGGGGCTGGTGTAGGGAAAACTGTAATAATACAGGAATTAATGAATAATATTGCTAAACAATATAGTGGTTTTTCTGTATTTGCAGGAGTAGGAGAGAGAACTCGAGAAGGTAATGATCTATTACGCGAGATGATAGAAGCTGGTTTGATAAAATATGGACAAGAATTCATAGAAGAGATGGAAAAAGGTGGGTGGGATCTTAGTAAAATTAATCAAGATGAATTCAAAGATTCATTATTAACTATGGTTTTTGGCCAAATGAATGAACCTCCTGGAGCACGTGCGAGAGTGGCATTGAGTGGACTTACTTTAGCAGAATATTTTCGCGATGGTGATGATATAAGTGGGGGTAGGGATATATTATTTTTTATAGATAATATTTTTCGTTTTGTTCAGGCTGGTTCAGAAGTTTCTGCTTTACTAGGGCGTATGCCATCTGCAGTCGGCTATCAACCAACTTTAGCTACCGAAATGGGATTACTCCAAGAGCGTATTACATCTACTAAGCGTGGTAGTATTACATCAGTACAAGCTATTTATGTACCTGCGGATGACCTTACTGACCCCGCTCCCGCTACTACTTTTGCTCACTTGGATGCTACTACAGTTCTTAGTAGACAAATTGCCGAACTCGGTATCTATCCTGCGGTAGACCCTCTCGATAGTACTTCTAGAATTTTAAGTCCAGACATTGTTGGTGAAGAACATTATAAAACTGCTCAACAAGTGAAGGAAATCTTGCAACGTTATAAAGAATTACAAGAAATTATAGCTATACTAGGTATGGAAGAACTTTCTGAAGAAGATAAACTCATTGTACATAGAGCTCGTCGTGTACAACGTTTCCTATCTCAACCTTTTCACGTTGCTGAACAATTTACTGGTGTGCCAGGTGTGATTGTTAACATAGAAGATACTATTAAAGGCTTCCAAATGATTATAAATGGCGAAGTAGATGATTTACCAGAAGCAGCTTTTCATCTTGTCGGTACTATAGAAGATGCAATGGAAAAAGCTAAAAAATTATCTAATTGATAATTTTTTTTTTGCTAATAAAATTTTAAATGATGTATTATGTCGCTATATGTTAAATTAATAAATCCAAAAGAGGTCATTTTTGAAGGTGTAGTAGATACGATATGGTTACCAGGTTATGTAAGTCCTTTCCAGGTTTTACCAAATCATGCACCTTTATTATCTATACTTGAAAAGGGTACTATTAAATTAAAAATAAATGATGAATTTAAAATGTTTGAAATAGAAAGTGGAGTAGTAGAGGTCAAAGATAATAAAATCAGAGTAATTATTGATTAATATATACATATTGATTACATTAATCAAATACAATATCAAGGAATTAGAAGATACTGGGAGACACAAGAAGAGAAAAATTAATATTTAGAGACATCGAGTATTAGCATGGAGTATTAATAAGTTTCTAGTTATCAGATGTAGGTAATTAGTTAAATTTTATAATTAGACAAGGGAATTGCATTTAAAATTTTTTATAATAATTTTTGTTTCAATTTATCTACTATTTTAGGTAATATTACGGTAGCATCACCTTGAATAAAAATGTCAGGAATAAATATTTTACTATTATTTTGTTCTAAATTTATTTCAATAAGTACAGCATTATTTTGTTTAGCCACTCGAGGCAAATCTGCTGCAGGCATAACAATACCAGAAGTGCCTATAATCATCATAGCATCACAATGCATAGCATGATGGTATGCATATTCAGCTGCTTTATGAGGTATCATTTCTCCGAAAAATACGAAATCGGGTTTTAATATTTCACCACAATTATTACATTTTGGAGGTAAATTAGAAAAATCAATTTGTTCTCTACTATATTCTGCTCCACATTTGGTACATATCAAGTTTCTAGTAGTACCATGAAATTCGATAACGTTTTTGCTGCCTGCTGCTTGGTGTAACCCATCTATATTTTGAGTAATGATGGCATTTAATTTATTCATTTTTTCTAGTTCCGCTAATGCATAATGAGCTGGATTAGGTTTGGCATATTGCAAAGGTTCGAAAAATAATTTATATATCCACTCCCATGATTCAGCTCTATGTTCATAAAAATAAGAAATTTCTAAAGCTTGCGGATTATACTCTTCCCACAATCCATCTTTACCTCTAAATGTTTTTAGACCGCTTGCTGCGCTAATACCACTACCTGTCATAGCAACAATATTATCTTTTTTAGCTAAAACATCTACAGCTTTCTCAATATTTTTTTCAATCATAATATTATTTTGTTTACATGCAAATATAATAATTTTTCTTAGATAATAAAAAATTAATAATTATCAAAGCAAAACTAAAAATAAATAATAAAAATTCTCACTTGTTACGCTTAATAAAGAATTTTTTAATATTTTTAACATAATATTCATGTCAAAATTTGCATATAAGCTATCAAAATGAGAATCTCTAGTAAATAAATGTAAATTTTTATATAGATTTAACTATTTGGTTATTAATAGTGATATAGATAGTAGTGTATGAATGAAAATAAATCATCGTTTTACTTGAAGTAGTTTATCTATATTTCGTATTCACCAGCCGCCAATACTTATCCTACGCTCATTTATCCGATTTGTCCGAAGATTCTAGATTTTAATTTTAAAAGTCTACCAATATCTGATTCAATGTCACTTGTCGAGTATTTATGTATGATTAGCTCTGGAGGTATTTGGTAGCCACATCTCTAAATCGCTGCAATCCAAAGATATTTCTATTTTTCTAAAAGATAGTATAAAATACGTAAAGTACAACAAAGATTGTTTTCAACCTCCCTACCCTTAGCAAACTGCTTCATACGAAGTCTAATATATATTCAAATATATTCAAACTTTTAATATTTTTATATTACAGTACAAATATTATTATATAATAATATTTATTTAGAATAGGAACAACCTAAATTAATAAAATGAATGTTAACTTAATTATTTTTATTAAGTTATAATCAAGTAATTATTCGTTTTCAGTAGTTGATTTGTAAAATTGTCAGGTTAATTAAAAGTTGGATTTTCTGGTATATGTTGCCAAAATTCATATTCAGGACCGAGATTTTCTATGCATTTTTTCCACATAGTTTCTACAGGCATTTCGAATATTTCGTCTATACTAAGCTCTGTAACAGCCCAATAATTTTTTTTCATTTCTTCTCTTAGCTGCATAGGTGCCCATCCGCTATAACCTTGAAAGACTTTCAAATTATTATTATTAGCTATTTTATTATTTACTAGTGTATATATAGTTTTCACATCGCCTCCCCACCATAGACCTGGTATCACTTCGAAACTTTTGGGTATTATATCTCCTAGACGGTGTAAAACAAAAAGTTTATTCGTATCTACTGGGCCTCCTAAATATAATGGAAAATCTGCTTTTATTTTAGATTTATTATAAATATCTTTAAAATTATCACTAATTTTTTTATTTAAAATCACTCCTGCAGATCCTTCCCTATCTTCGTGTTCTAATAATAGTACAATTGAGCGGCTAAAGAAAAAATCGTATGTAGTGGGTTCTGCTACTAAAACTCTGCCTATTGTAGGCTCTATATCATTTCGTTTAATTTTTAATTTATACTCTTTATTCATCATAATATGATTTCTTATTAATTTTGACAAAAATTGTGCCGAAAAGTTTACAAATTAATAAAAAAATAATGAATAAGTATTTAGAATTTCAAATAAATTATCCATATTTCAATTATAATACATATAACATCCAATTATTATCAGACAAATTAAAGATTTCTTTCGACTTTGATAATGGTAAATTTTCATTTCACCCAAGTTCTTATTGGCGATTTAATAAAACTTTGAATGCTAAAAAGTTAAATTTTAATGAAATAGAAGCTTTTGTTTTTAATATTGGAATGATTGAATTGATCAGTTATTGGAAGGCTACTTGCTCACCAATAGTAAATATTAATCTTTCCTTTCTGAGTGATTATCAAACAATGTGGTGGAAAAATCTTTATTATTATGGAATGGGGGAGTTTTTTTATAAAAATAATATAGAAATTAAAATAGACGAATTTATTCATTTTTATATTAATAATTTTAAAACTTATAAAAAGCCAAATTTGAAATACTTGGATGATAATAAAGTAATAGTACCAATAGGAGGCGGCAAAGACTCTATTGTAACTTTAGAATTGCTGAGACGATCTGATTTTGAAATAATACCTTTGATTATTAATCCTAATGAAGCAACATTACGTATTTTAGATATAGCTCATATACCCAGATCAGACATTATAGAAATACATCGTATGATAGATCCCACCTTATTAGAATTAAATAAAAAGGGTTTTTTTAATGGGCACACTCCTTTTAGTGCTATGCTAGCTTTTTATAGTATCTTTAGTGCTTATATGATAGGTGCTAAATATATAGCTCTGAGTAATGAATTCAGTGCTAATGAGAGTACCGTGAGAGATAGCTATGTAAATCATCAATATTCTAAAAGTTTAAAATTTGAGAATGATTTTAGAGATTATGTAAAAAAATATTTGAATGATGAAATTGAATATTTTAGCTTTCTACGTCCATTACACGAGCTGCAAGTAGTGAAATTATTTACAAATTACCCTCAATATTTTTATGCTTTCAGAAGTTGTAATATTGGCAGTAAAAATGACAGTTGGTGTGCTAACTGTGCTAAATGTTTATTCGTAGCTCTGATGCTATCTGTTTATTTAGATCCTCAGGAGATAAAAAAAATATTGGGAGTAGATATTTTTTCTAATTTAAAATTAAAACCAATTATGGATGAATTATTAGGATTGAAAGAAACTAAACCTTTTGAGTGTGTGGGCACTATCTATGAAGTGAGAGCTGTAGTAAATCATTTATTAATGGATAAAAATTATAATTGCTTACCACTGTTTAGTGATTTAAAACCGATGCCAGCTGCTAATTTGGATGATTTAGAAAAATCTTGGAATGATATTCATTTTTTACCTGAAAAATTTGAAAAATTACTGAAAAAAAATTTTTATTAATTTAAAAAAAATGAAAAAAATTTTAGTTTTATTCTTAGCATTATTTAGTTTTTCGATTTTATATTGTCAAGATGATAAAAGTGAAAATATCAAATTAATCTTTATAGGCGATATAATGCAGCATACACCACAGATAAATTCAGCGTGGAATGGAAAAAATTATGACTATTCAGAAAATTTCAAATATTTATTACCTTTATTTAATTACGCAGACTTCGTAATTGGTAATCTAGAAACCACTTTTAATGGAGCTCCATATACAGGCTATCCTGCTTTCAGTGCTCCTGACGACCTAGCAGGGGCATTAAAAAGAGCCTCTGTAGACATTTTAGTAACAGCTAATAATCATAGCTTAGATAAAGGTATAAATGGTCTGATACGCACAATAAACGTTTTAGATAGTTTGTATATCAATCATACAGGTACTTTTAAAAACAAAATTGATTTTCAAAAAAATCATCCTTTAATTATTCAAAAAGACGACATTCGCTTAGCTATACTCAATTATACCTATGGCACTAATGCTTTATTACCAACATCGTCAATAATAATCAATCTAATAGATACTAATGAAATAAAAGATGATCTATTGCTGGCTAAATCTTATAATCCTGATGGTATAATTATTTATTTTCATTGGGGCGAAGAATATCAACGTTTACCTAATAATTATCAAAAAACATTAGCTGAATTTTGCATAAAAAATGGTGCCCATTATATCATTGGTTCGCATCCACACGTTATTCAACCTATGATAAAAAGTATAATAGATACTGTTAAAAATCTCGAATCTATAGTCTATTATTCACTGGGCAATTTCATATCAAATCAAAGGTGGATACACACTGATGGTGGTGCTATAGCATACTTGGAATTTACAAAAAACAAAGATGGGCTTCAATTATCACAAGCAGGATATTTATTATCATGGACATGGAAAAAACTAGAAAATAATAGATACAAATACATAAATTTACCTGCTTGGAAATATGATAAATTGGCTAATTTATATCCAGAGGACATGTCGGCGATGAAGTTTTTTTTAGATAGTACTAGAGTTCATTTAAATAAGTACAATGTAGGAATACAGGAATTATACTTCGATGAAGTGCAAAATGTGATAAAATCGATAAATATGAAATGACTTTTTTGTTAAAAAATAATTTGATAAACTTCATAATATTATGTATCTAAATTTCAGTTTTTATTAGGACCAAAGCGTATTTATTTGTCAATATTATTTGTAAAAATTTCTAAAACTTCTTTACTTTCACAGTTTTATTTGACAACAGGAATTTTGTTGGTTTTTTTAAAAAAAAAACTTGTTTGTAAAATTAGTAAAACTCTAACTTTCCGCTCAATTAGCAATAATCAATCAGATTAATTATCCAAAAAACTTTTTTTATCTTTTATAAATTTAAATAAAGCATTAAATTTAATTATATTTCAAAAAGCAGCATCCACATTAATATTAAATTTTTGGCCCGAAATCAATTAATTCTTTAGTTTCATCATCAGTAGTGAAACTTTGAAAATTATCAACAAAAGCTTTAGCCAGGGTTTGAGCTTGTTTATCGTAAGCTTCTTTATCTTCCCAAGTATAACGAGGATTTAATATATTATCATCTATTCCTTCAATGTGTTTAGGTATTTTGAGATTAAAAAATGGCATAATATCATAATTTGTTTGCAAAATAGAACCATCTAATATAGCATGAATAATCTTTCTAGAAACATCGATATCTATTCTATTTCCGATCCCATAAGGTCCCCCTATCCAACCTGTATTTACTAAATAAGCGTGAGCATTATGTTTTTGCATTTTATCAGCTAATAATCTAGCATAAATAATAGGTGGTAATGTAAGAAAAGCAGCTCCGAATGCAGCAGAAAAAGTAGGTATAGGTTCTATTATGCCGCGTTCAGTACCGGCTAATTTAGCAGTATATCCACTTATGAAATAATACATTGCTTCCTCTGGACTCAAAACTGCTACTGGTGGTAAAATACCGAAAGCATCAGCAGTTAAAAAAATTATATTTTTAGGATGTGGCCCGATAGATGGTATGATAGCATTAGGAATATGAGATAATGGATATGAAGCTCGAGTATTTTCGGTTTTAGAAGCGTCAGAGAAGTCTATTTCTCCAGTTTCAGGATTATAAACTACATTTTCTAATATAGTATTTCTGCGAATAGCTTGATATATTTGGGGCTCTTTTTTAGGATCTAAATTTATACATTTAGCATAGCATCCACCTTCGAAATTAAATATACCTTCTTCGTTCCATCCATGCTCATCATCACCTATCAAAAATCTTTTAGGATCTGCAGATAGGGTTGTTTTACCTGTACCTGATAGCCCAAAAAATATAGCTGTATCCCCATCTTTTCCCATATTAGCTGAGCAGTGCATAGAAGCTACATTTTTTAGGGGTAGATAATAATTCATAACAGAAAAGAAGCCTTTTTTTATCTCTCCACCATACCAAGTACCACCTACGAGAGCCATTTTATCAGTAAAATTAAAGGTTACAAAAACTTCACTATTTAACTTATGTTCTAGCCAATTAGGATTTGTCACACGAGGTGCATGCAGCATTATAAATTGAGGTTCGAAATTTTTCAATTCTTCTTCAGTAGGAACAATAAACATATTTTTTACAAAATGAGCAGCCCATGCTATATCTGTGATTACACGAATTGGTAATCGATGCTTCTCAGATGCCCCTACGAAAGCATCCATAACGTAAAGTTCTTTATCACAAAAATAATTAACTACAAGTTGTTTCAGCTCTGTCCAAACTGTGGGGGACATAGGCTTATTATCACTTGTTTTATTTATTTCATTTTTCCACCATACTACATCTTTTGTAGTATCATCATATACTACATATTTATCCTTAGGTGAACGACCAGTGAATATACCGGTATCTACAGCTACAGCACCACATTTAGTCACAAAACCTTTAGCATAATCTTTTAAATCTGGACGGGTCTCATGCTCAAATAATTCTTCATAAGACAAATTGTAGTGTACTTTACTTGTTTTTATACCCAAATCAATGAGGTCATTAAATAACTTATCTGAATTCATAATTCTGAAAATTTATAAAGATTTAACAATAATTTACTAGCACCGATACGAAAAAGATTAGGAGTCAACCAATCTATTCCCAAAATATTTTTTACAATTAAGTAATAATTAAATGCTTCTTGAGGTTCTCTAATACCACCTGCAGGTTTAAAACCAATTTTTTTGTTAGTAAGAGCATAATATTCTTTTATAGCACAACACATAACAAAAGCCGCATCTAATGTGGCTGCTGGTGAGGTTTTGCCAGTAGAAGTTTTGATAAAATCTGCTCCATTTTCCATTGCTAACATACTAATATTGTATATTAAATCAGGATCTTTTAATTCTCCGGTTTCGAGTATTACTTTTAAATGGGCACTACCACAAGCTTTTTTATGCAGAGCTATTTCGTATTTTACAAAATCAAAATCGCCAGCTAAAGCGGCTCCTCTGGATATAACCATATCTATCTCTTGAGCTCCATGTGCTACGGCATGCTCCACTTCAGCTATTCTAACGTGTAATGGCGATTGGCCACTAGGAAAACTACCTGCCACGCATGCTAAATGAATATTTGTATTAGCTAACTCATTGGCAGCGAAATCCGCAAATACTGGATATACACATACTGCAGCTACACCCTTGCCATTAGTTTTTTGATAACTCTCCTTAGCTTGGGCTATTAGTTCCTTAACCACTAAATTATTATCTGTACCTTCGAGAGTAGTTAAGTCTATAAAACTGATCAATTCCTTTGCAATTTTTTGAGTTATAGATGCATTTTTAATAATTTTATCTATATCTTCATTAATATGTTCCCAATTCATGAATTTTTATTTTTTGAATCTTTTTGCAAAGTAAATGATTATTAAATATTTAACAAAATATATTTTTGATTTTTAATTTTAGTAGTTATAATTTGTTTACCAATGGAATGAAATTTTGTTTTAGAATTTTTTTATTCTCATATAATAACGTAGAGTATTTAAAATTTCTAAAGTTATTATCATAAAGTTATTATCATATGGATATCGAAAATAATTAATACAAAAATCAGCCTACAACTCTAAATACTATGAATTAGGCATTTAACCAATAATTATTATTTAATGAATATGATTTGGCATTATTACATATTTACCCATGTGTGTATTTGGATAATGTGTTGAAATTTATTCCCAATATTTATTTGCAATTTTATCAGACTCATTTAAAAAAAACCATTTCATTATTTTTGATATCGCCAAATATATTTTGCCTATTATTAGGTGCATATTGTAATATAATATGCGATCTCTTGTAAATAATCATAACAAGGCAAATGTAGTGAACTGCGATGATAATTTGGATTTAGTGCATTCATACTTTTATTTGAGATTTATAAGACAACAAGAATGTTAATGATACTTTCAGTGTAAATAGATACCCTATTATTAATAAAATGCATAATTACAAAATTATTTTTTACTTTATTTCACAAATAATTTTTATTATTTTTGCATTTTCACAATAAAAATAATTGTATGGCTGAATCAAGAAATTATAAAAAATATACTGTCACAACAGCACTTCCCTATGCTAATGGTCCGATTCATATAGGACATTTGGCAGGTGTATATGTGCCAGCTGATATATATGTTAGGTATTTGCGAATGAGAGGTAGAGATGTATTATTTGTAGGAGGTAGCGATGAACATGGTGTACCGATAACCATAAGAGCTAGACAAGAGAATATATCGCCACAGCAGATAGTAGATCATTATCATAATAAAATAAAAAAATCTTTCGAAGATTTTGGTATTAGTTTCGATATTTATTCCCGTACCTCCAACCCCATACATTATCAACTAAGTCAGGATTTTTTTCTAAAATTATTAAACAAAGGGGAACTTTTTACACAAAATATTCTACAATATTATGATGAAGAAGCAGGTCAATTTTTGGCGGACAGATATATAATAGGTACTTGCCCTCATTGTGGTTATACCGAAGCTTATGGAGATCAATGTGAGAAATGTGGATCATCACTAAGTCCGCAGGAACTCATAAATCCACGTTCTACCTTATCAGGTTCTGCACCGGTATTAAAAGAAACTTTACATTGGTATTTGCCATTAGACAAATATGAAGGTTGGCTTAGAGAATGGATTTTGGAAGGACACAAAGAATGGAAACCTAATGTTTATGGTCAATGTAAAAGTTGGTTAGATCAAGGACTGCAACCCAGGGCTGTTACTAGAGATCTGGACTGGGGAGTACCTGTACCCCTACCTGACGCCGAAGGCAAAGTACTTTATGTGTGGTTCGAAGCTCCTTTAGGTTATATATCAGCTTCTATAGATTGGTCAAAAAAAACTGGTAAAGATTGGCAACCTTATTGGAAAAATCAAGATACCAAACTGATACATTTCATCGGCAAGGATAATATCGTTTTTCATTGTATCATATTTCCAGTTATGCTCAAAATGGAGGGCTCTTATATATTACCAGAAAATGTACCAGCTAATGAATTTATGAATTTAGAAGGCAAAAAAATCTCTACTTCCCGTAATTGGGCGGTTTGGCTAGATGAATATTTAGTCGATTTTCCTAATAAACAAGATGTATTGAGGTATGTGCTCACTATCAATATGCCCGAAACCAAAGATAGTGATTTCACTTGGAAAAACTTTCAACAACATAATAATAATGAATTAGCAGCTATCTATGGTAATTTGGTAAATCGTGCTCTCGTATTGACGCATAAATACTATAGTGGTTTAGTACCCGAAAACTTTTTAATAGAAGATGAAGAAATGATTTATTCTTTCATTACAAAAAAACGGGATGAGGTAACTAACTATTTAGAACAATTCAAATTTCGTGAAGCTCTAAACTCTATGATGGATGTAGCTAGGTTTGGTAATAAATATTTGACTGAAAAAGAACCTTGGAAACTTGCTAAAACAAGTCCTAATATCACCAAAGGTATTATTTATAATATTTTACAACTTGTGGCTAATTTATCGCTATTAAGCGAACCATTCCTTCCTTTCACAGCTCAAAAACTAAGGAATATTTTACACATAAATCTATTAGACTGGGATAAAATAGGGACTCCTTTATTAAAAACTGGTGCACGTATAGAACAACCTATCATTCTTTTCGAACAGATAAGTGATGAGGTTATAGAAAATCAATTAAATAAACTTCATAAATCTGATGCAGTAGAAGTAGTAAATCGACTTGATGATTTGAAACCTATAATCTCGTGGGAAGATTTTGAAAAAATAGACCTGAGAGTTGGCCAAGTAATCTCTGCAGAGTATATATCTAATGCTGATAAACTTTTAAAATTGCAAATAAATATAGGTGGTCAAATACGTACTATAGTTTCTGGTATAGCTCAACATATAAGCCCAGATCAAATAATTAATAAAAAAGTAATATTAGTTGCCAATTTAGAAAAAAAGAAAATTAGAGGTGTAGAATCTGAGGGTATGGTACTATTTGTAGAAAACAAAAATGGAGATCTGATGCTTGTGTGTGCAGATGATAATGCTAAACCAGGGGACAAAGTGAAGTGATTATAAAATTTAATTATTTTTTCGCATAAATAAGAAAGTTTTATAAAAAAAATAAATTTATATCTTTGCAACAAAGATTTAAAAAAAAAATTTATATTTAATGATACAAATATCCAATCAAAAAACAATAATATTCTTAATAATTATACTTTTTTCAGGCTTATCAATGACTTGTTATTCTTGTAAGAGTCAATCTACTAGTATCAATAGTCAAGAGAAAAAAATAGAAAAAGAAAAAAAGAAACGTCAAAAAGATGATACCATTTTGTATCAAAAAGCTGTAAAACAACAGATGAATAATCAGACTCCCGAAACAAGAGAAGCCATGAAAGATGCTCAAAAACAAGCCAAAAGAAATCGTGAAAATAAAAAAGAATTTTTTATTAAACGTTGGATAAAAAATTGGCAATATAAACAGCAACATAAACCACCTAAAACTAAAGGATAATAAATGTTTAAAAAACATAGATTATTTTTTTTGATTTTTTTAACTTTTTTGATTTATGCTTGTAAAGATGATGATAATTATATTCCTTATGTGCCTGTAAATATTAGAATTGATGTGTATGATGCTTTATATAGCGATATTAATGTAGTAGGTGGTTATATGTATATTACTGGAGGTTACAAAGGAATTATCATATACAGAAAATCACAAGATGAATTCGTTACTATGGAGCGAGCATGCCCTTATAAGCCTTTATTAGATTGCGAAAGATTAGATGTAGATGACAGCACAGTATTATTTGTAAAAGATGAATGCTGTGGATCTAAATTTTTAATAATAGATGGTAGTATAATTAATGGACCTGCTACTAAACCTGCTTTATTATATAAAAATAATTTTGACGGCAGATATTTATATATTTATAATTGAGTTCACTCCGAAAAGTATCTAAAAAAAATTTTTTAACCAATAAATTTATTAATTTTATCAAAAATTTTTGTAATAAAATTATTGCTATGAAAACGATGAGAATACATGACAGGTTGTTTGAGTTATTTATTACTGAGGAACAAATAAATAAAAGAATAACAGAATTAAGCATTCAAATAATAAAAGATTACGCAGACAAAATGCCCGTGTTTATTTCAGTATTAAATGGGTCTTTTATATTTACAACCGAAATCGTAAAACGTTTCCCATATAATTGTGAAGTAGATTTTATAAAAGTAAGTTCTTATGTTGGAATAAGTAGTTCTGGTAATGTAAGTCTAATAGCCAATAGTATAAAAGCAGATTTAAATAATAGATATATTATAATTTTAGAAGATATCATAGATACAGGTTTGACTATAAAAAATTTATTAAATGATTTATCAAAATATTCACCAAAAAAAATATCAATAGCCACGTTACTTTTCAAACCAGAAGTTTTTAAATTTAATGATGAAATAAAGATAGATTACATTGGCTTTAATATTAAGAATGAATTTGTAGTAGGATATGGTTTGGATTATAATGGACTAGGAAGAAATTATTTAGATATTTACAAATTAAAAGAAATATGATAAATATAGTTTTATTTGGTCCATTAGGTAGTGGTAAGGGTACACAAGCAAAAAAGATAGCAGATAAATATGGATTTATCCATTTCTCTACAGGTGAATTATTAAGGGAAGAGATAAGAAAGCAAACTAAAATTGGCAAAAAAATAAAATCTATTGTAAACTCTGGTGCACTTGTACCAGATGATATAATGGAAGAAATTGTTGAAAATTTTTTAAAAGAAAATTGCAATACAAAAGGTATCATATTTGATGGATTCCCTCGTACATTGCGTCAAGCAAAAATGCTAGATGAAGAGCTAGAAAAATATAATTTACTATTGGATCTAATAATAAAATTAGATGTACCAGAAGAAATAATAAAATCCCGTTTATTATACAGAGCGCAAAAAGAAGGCAGAACTGACGATAATGAAGCTATCATTTCAAAAAGATTAAAGTATTATTATAGGGATACTTTACCAGTTTTAGATTATTATAAACAAACTAACAAAAATATTGTAAGTATATGTGGCCATCGAGATGTAGATATAGTATTTAATGATATTTGCTTGCACATAGATAAAATTTTATTACAAAAAATGCAAATCTAAATGAAGACAAAGCAGTGTAAATATAATTAAACAATTTTTTATCAAAATAATAAATTTTATTATAGAAGGAACTGTGACTCTAAACTAATTTTAAATTCTTTAATTTTTTCCACAAAATTTCAGCATGTTTTTTATTAGATTCAAAAGTCCATCCGGCTACATGAGGGGTTAGTAATATTTGGGGATGATTTATTACTCTTTTTAGAATATCATCAGGATGAGATAGCATGTTTTCGATATTTTCAAAAGAGTGGTTTTCCCATTCTAATACATCTAAACAAGCACCTAAAACTATACCACTATCGATGGCGTTTAAAAGAGATTTGGTATTCACTATCTGCCCTCTGCTTGTATTTATAAACCAAATAGATTTAGATAATTTAGAAAAAAAATCATCATTTACCATATAAATAGTTTCTCTAGTCAGAGGCACATGCATACTGATAAAATCGGAAGACTCAAGTAGCTCATCCAATGAAACTTCTGTGACAGTTTGATCACTAAAATCGTGCTTGTATTTGTCATAGGCTATAATGTTCATATTAAAGCCTTGCAATCTTTCTGCAATAGCCGTACCTACATTTCCATATCCTATAATCCCAAAGGTTTTACCATCTAATTCATAGCCTCTATTAGCTTCTCTACGCCATAGTCCATTTTTAATTTCTAAATTAGCTTTTATTATATTATTCATTAATGATAATAACATCCCTATAGCATGCTCTGCTACGGCTATTCTATTTCCCTCAGGAGAATTTATACAATAAATATTTTTACTTTTAGCGTATTCTATATTAATGTTTTCCATTCCTGATCCAGCACGAGCTATAAAATGTAAATTTGGAAATAAATCAATTTTATCCTTATCTAAAATTAATCTACTACGTATGATGATGCCATATACTTTTTTTCTAATATCAAAATTCAATTTTTCGGGTAAATCATAATGCATTATTACTTCATAGCCATTATTTATAAATTGTTGGGGCAAATATTCGTGCGTAGAATCTAGAAATAAAATAGTTTGATTTATCATATTCATTATTTAAAAAAATTATTTAAAATTAATACTTCTGAATTATTTAATTGTTATCATATAATTTATTTATTTTGTTTATAATATTAGTTGTACTATAGCCTGGGACTAATGGGATAATTTCTACTTTGCCATCATAACTTTTTACTATATCAGCACCTATTATCTCATCTATTTCATAATCTCCGCCTTTTACTAAGATATCAGGTTTAATAGCATCTATCAATTCATAAGGAGTATCCTCGTTAAACAATGTAACAACATCTACAAAAAACAAAGCTGAAAGAGTTTTGGCACGAGCATTTTCATCTAAAATAGGTCTGTCAGGTCCTTTTAATCTTTTAACGGATTCATCAGTATTCAAACCTATTATCAGTCTATCGCCCATATCAGCGGCTTTTGTTAGATATTCTATGTGTCCTACGTGTATTAGATCGAAGCAACCATTAGTAAATACAATGATATCTCCATTATCTCGCCAATTTTTAATTTTTAAAAGTAAATCATTGAGTGTAAGAATCTTATTTATTAAAATCTGGTATTTGTTCATATTTATTTTTTTTAGATAAAATAATAAAACCTATTAAGCCTAAAATCAAAACGATCACAGTTTGTATAATCCATGATATCCATCCTAATGCATATCCACCTACTTTATCGACTCCATAAAGGATCAATACTTGTGAAACAATAATAGGATACACCCCAATACCGCCCTGTATAACTATCATACCTATAGTCCCAAGTGCTAATACTGCAAAAGCTGCATCAATAGGTAAATGATATGTGGCATCTATCGTTAAAAAAGCAAAATAAGTCATTAAAAGATAACATACCCAGATCAAGATAGAGTAAACTATGAAAAGTCCTTTTTTCTTGAGATTAATAATAGATTTGCCACCATCGATAAATCTGTGAATAGAATCAGAAATTTTTTGACCAAGTTTAGAATTAGGTTTATATTTGCGCCATAGTTTATAAGCCACTACTATTAATATCGCAGCTAGTAACAAAATGAGAGCAAATTGCCAAGAGATAAAAGTTGGCTTATTATAATTATCTAAGAAGGCTATTACTTTAGCAGTAAGAGCCACAAAAGCCAATATAAAAATAATAACATAACAAATCACATCAAAAAGTCGTTCAGATATCATAGTGCCCAATACTGTGTCTACAGCTATTTTTTCTTTTTTTCCGAGCAAAGCACAGCGAGTGATTTCACCTAGTCTGGGTACAGCATAATTAACTAAATATCCAGACATTACGGCCCAGAAAGTATTTTTAATTTTAGGCTTTTTAGTAACTGATTCTATTAGCAAATTCCATCGTAATGCCCTAAAAATGTGGGATATAATACCAATAAACATTGCTATTATCATCCATAAAGGATTAGCTTGTAAGAAATAATGCCATATTTCTTGTTTTTCTGCTGGCGATAGCTTATTTAAAAACCAAAATATAAGAAAAATACCTATTGCAAGAAATATAAATGTTTGCAAATAGGTTTTTACCTTTGGCTTCACTTGGATATAATTTTATTACTTTGATCCACATATATAATCTTGGGAGTGATTTTTTTAGCTTCTTCGCAGTCAATAGTTGCGAAACTGAGCACTATGATAGGGTCTTCTATTATAAAATTACGTGCTGCAGGCCCATTAATACATATCTCACCACTACCTCTTTTGCCTTTTATCACATAAGTATCTATTCGTACACCATTGTTATAATTTAAAACTTGTACTTTTTCATTTTCTATAATATTAGCGGCATCCATTAGATCCTCATCGATAGTGATGCTTCCTTGATAATTAATATTTACTTCAGTTACAAAAGCTCTGTGAATTTTACTTTTTAAAATCTCTATAAACATTTTTTATGCAAAATTCGAAATTTTTTATGAGATAAAAAATATTATTTTCAATTCAAACAATTAAAAAAGCTATGATTTTTTAATTTAGCAAAGATTCTCTTGTATGGTGAAGGTAAATAGAGGCTAGAGGCTATAAAAGATTTAATCATTGTTTTACTTGAAGTAGTTTATCTATATTTCGTATTCACCAACCGCCAATACTCATCCCACGCCCATCTGTCCGAGGATGCGAGGTTTAAAAGCCGACCAATGTCAGATTCTATCTCACTTGTCAAGTATTTATGTGTGATTACAAACCACATCAAATAGCTCTGGAGGTATTTGGTAACCACTCCTCTAAATCGTCGCAACCAAACCTTGAAATCGTTTGACTACTTGTACACTATATACACCGCGTCTAATTATTTAATTATGCTATAAAATACGTAAAGTAAAACAAAGGATATTTTTATGTAGCTCCGTTCACAAATCGCGTTTACGAAGCGCAATTTTTACAAAGCTAAATTTCCTGGATCTATTTATTTAAATTGGAATAGAGATTATAGAAAAAGTTCTATAACGTTTTGTATAGGTAAAAATTAAAAAAGAGTGATTTTATAAAAAATTTGTTAATATTGGTTTATTTGTTATAGGATAATCAAATATTAACCACAAAGTTCTCAAAGAATGCACAAAGAAC
>LFSZ01000109.1 GCA_001512885.1 Rikenellaceae bacterium DTU001 | reverse complement strand
ATCTATTTCCCGAGGAAGCAATAGAAAGAGAATTAGGCACTCTGATACATCAAGCTTTAAATAAATTATTTAATAATTATAAAAATGTAGATATTGGAATATTACAAAAAATTAAAAATAATATAGATAAAGAATGTAATGCTTTATTACCTAATAAGGATAGTATAAAAGTGCTACTGCTAAAACATCAATTAAAAAGTATGCTAAATAAATTTTTTGATGTAGAAATAAATACTCAAACATCTCATTTTCCTGCCGAGATTTTAGGAATAGAGCAAAAATTAATTCTCCAATTAAATGATGTAAAATTAGAAGGCACCATAGATTTGATTATTAAAAATGATAAAGGGATATACATAATAGATTTCAAAACGGGTAGCGAAAAAGCGGTAACTTATACTGAGGCTGAGGATCTTTTTAAGCAAAATTCTAAAATGGAATATGTTTTTCAGCTAGCTTTTTACTGCTATTTATATTGTGCTATAAATAATTCTAATAATGTTTTTGGAGAAAATATTTATTTAAAATCTTATAACAAAGCATATAAAAATGAATTAAAGAAAGATAAAAATGTTGTTGATTTTTACGATGAAAAGAATGAATTTGAAGATTTATTAACAATAACAATAGATAAATTAAAAAATGATGGAGAGTTTGAATTAACTGAAGATCAAAAAAATTGCATATATTGTGATTATCAATTGATTTGCAAAAGGGCAGGGGGGTGAGAGGTACTACTTATAACTGACAACTAACAACCTACAACAAATGTATTGCTCAACTTCTAAACTATTATTTATGTGTTTCTATGTAAAAATCATAAATTATTTTTTACATACCACCCACTTTTCACTACGTTTAATATTTTTATTACCATTACCATATATTTATTAAATGTTTTATTTTGTAGATTTAATTTGGCATATAGATGAAATTTTTATTATGTTTTCTGATTTTACCAGAATTGTAGATAACATTTATAGAACTTATTAGCATTGCTGCTTCGGCTATTGCAGGATGTAGTAGAGCCATCATGGATAAAGGTATAGCTATGACATTATAAATAAATGCCCAGAAAAGGTTTTGTTTAATTTTTTTGAAAGTTAATTTAGAAAGGCTAATGGCGTAAGGTATCACATTAAGATTACCTTTTGAGATGATAATATCTGCACTTTCGATAGCTAGATCAGCACCAGTACCAATAGCTACACCTATATCAGCAGCTTTTAGAGCTGCTGCATCATTTATACCATCACCTACCATCATAACTTTTCCCCCCTCCATTTGGTATTTTCTAATAATATCAACTTTTTTATTAGGTGAAATGCCTGCCCATAACTCATCTATACCTATCTGATCTGAAATGTATTTAGCTGTTAATTCATTATCACCAGTGAGCATTACAGTTTTGCATCCTAGATTTTTTATTTGTAGTATTGTATCAGACGCATCAGCTTTGATTTTATCAGTTATTCTTATATAACCAATTATTTTATCATTTTTAGTAACTTCTAATACTGTCTCTCCCTTTTCCATAAAATTACTATAATTATTTGCATTTAAAGGTTTACCAATAAAGTAAATATCCTCATTATATTTACCTTTTATTCCTTTGCCACTTAATTCCTCTATATCAGTAATATCAATATGTCGAAATAGCTCATTTTCATTTACAAATTTTATCAGTGCTTTAGCAAGTGGATGTATAGATTTTTCTTCTATATTAGCTATAATGTTTAGGACTTCATTAGTTAAATTATGGTCTATTACTGTTAATTTTCCTTCAGTAATAGTGCCTGTTTTATCAAAAATTACAGTATCAATATCTTTTGCCATTTGTATAGCTTCTCCATTTTTAATAATAAGTCCTTTTTTAGCAGCTACACTACTAGCATTCACAAGAGCCATTGGTGTAGCTAAGCCCAATGAACAGGGACAAGCAATTACAAGTGTAGCAACAAAAGAAAAAATTGCAGTAGATATAGCACCACCATCAGTAATGATCCATGGAAAAATTTTTGAAATTTTTGATAAAAAAGGAAGATAAAGTTCATAATTAAAAAACCAGAAAACACCACTTAAAATTGCTAATACTAAAACTATAGGAACAAAATAGCGAGTTATTCTATCAGCCATAGCTTGTATTGGGACTTTAGAAGATTGCGCTTCTTCTATAAGTTTAATCATTTGATTAATAAAAGTATCAGATCCTACTTTTTCTACTTTTACTTTTATTAAACCATTTTCTACAATAGTACCACTGAGTACACTATCACCAATGGTTTTATCTATTGGTAGTGGTTCGCCATTAACCATGGATTCATTTATATAGGCTCGCCCCTCCACAATAGTACCATCTAGTGGTATTTTTTCACCTTGCCTGATAATAATTATATCGTCTATTTTTACAGTATCTATCGGGGCTTCTATTATCTTATTATTTATTAAAACATTAGCACTCTCTACTTTCATTGACATCAAGAGTTTTATTTCTTTGACGGCATTATTTTTCATTTTGGATTCAATATATCTACCTACCAGATTCAAAGACACTAACATAGCTGCCACAGTTCCAAATGATAAAACATTTAACCCTGCTATAGCTAAAATATTAGTTGACCAAGCTGAGATAGCCCCAATAGATAATAAAGTATCCATATTTGTATGTAAATGTCTAAGTGCTATCCACGCATTACTTAACATTTTTTTACCAGTTATAAAAATTACACAGGAGCTAGCTATTAGTTCAATTATTAAAAAATAAGGAATATATATACCACTCATATGAAGTATCATAAGTATCATTAATGGAATAGTGATAGCTAATGATATATACATATTCTGTCTAGCATCTACGAATTGCTTTTCTATTAAATCTTCTTTTGGAGCTTCGGTAGTGGCATTATAGCCAACTTCTTTAACTGCTTTTTTAATATCTTCGAATTTGATATTTTCATCAGCTATTACAAATGCTTTCTGAGTAGCGAGATTTACAGATACATATTTGACGCCATTGATCTTTTTTATAGCATTTTCTACATTTTTTACACACATAGTACATACCATTCCTGATACAATAAATGAAAATTTATTTTCCATAATATATTATTAATTTTTTTCAAAATTATAACATATTTAAACAAATAAAAAAGATAAAATACAAAGGGCAAAAGATAGATTAATATGGTAAAGTAAAGAAACGTTACTAAAATAGTAGATCCTAATATTTTGAAAGATTTCTATATTTTGTCAAAATGATATTATACTGAGATGATTATTCAAAAAATCATATTATTAATAAATGAAAATCAAGATCGATAATGTTAATTTTTTCTTAACTTTTAGAAATAATTTCATTTATTAATTATTTGTATTTTTGTCATCATAAATTTTGTTTAATAATTAATATAAAATCATCATAATAATGGTTTCTACATATACACCAGATTTTTTACAACAATTTGAAAAAATAAAATTTGATATACGAGCTAAAAATTATGCTAATATATATTTTGCTTATGGTAAAGAATCATATTTTGTAGATCAATTACAGCATATAGTAGAAGATGAAATCTTAGATCCGAGTGAAAAAGATTTGAATTTATATATTATTTATGGTAAAGACACAACTATTGCAGAAATCATAAATATAGCTGAAAGCTATTCATTTTTAGGCACTTATAAAGTTATTTCTATCAGGGAAACTCAAGAGCTGAACTTATCAAATTTTGATTTACTCGAAAAATATTTTCAAAAACCTATGCATGAGACTATACTTTTCTTTGGTTATAAAGATGATAAACTCAATAGTAAATGGCAAACATTACTTAATAAAAAAACCTCGAAAGTAATAAAATTTAATAGTAAAGGTTTATATAATTATCAAGTACCAAATTTTATCCAAGACTACGCTAAATCCAAAGGATATAATATTAATCCGCATATCAGTCGAATATTATCAGATAATCTCGGAACAAATTTGTCTGTAGTTATTAATGAATTAGAAAAATTATTTATTCTAGTGCCAGATGGCGGCGAAATAAATATGCAAGTAGTAGAAGAACTCACAGGAATAAATAGACAGTATAATGTGTATGAATTACAAAATGCTTTAGCAAAAAAAGATATTAAAAGTATTCAAAACATAACTTTGTATTTGGCATCGAGTGAGGAGAGAAGTGCTCTATTAATGGTAATACAAAATTTGTTTAATTTTTTTACTCAATTACTTATTTATAAACAAAACAAAAAAAACAAAAATGAAACAGAACTGGTAAAAATGTTACGATTATCTCATTCGTTTTTTTTAAAACAATATCAACAAGCCGACCAAAATTATACTTATGCATCTATTATAAATATTATATCTCTACTTCGAGAATATGATCTCAAGGCTAAAGGTGTAGGTAATCGATCTTTCGAACAAAGTGAATTATTAAAAGAATTAATTGTTAGAATTTTAAAATCATGATACAAGTTTTAGAAGTAAAAACAGAGAAAGACATAAAAGAGTTCATAGATTTTCCTTTCAAAATTTATAAAGGTGACAAAAATTGGGTACCACCTCTGAAAAATGATGAAAAAAAAATGTTTTCACCTCATACAAATCCAGAATTAGAATTTTGTGATACACAATTTTGGTTAGCTAAAGATAATGGCAAAACCGTTGGGCGTATAATAACGATGATAAATCATAAATATAATGAAAAGGTAAATAAGGCTTATGCACGTTTTTTTAAATTTGAATCAATAAATGTCGAAGTGGGGGAACAATTACTATTATTTGCTGAAAATTGGGCAAGAGAAAAACGTTCTACTCATATTCATGGTCCTTTAGGTTTTTCCAATCTTGATAATCAGGGTTTATTAATTGAAGGTTTCGAATACTTACCATCTATTGCTTCTACATATAATAAGGTATTTTATAAAGACATTTTTGATAAATTAGAATATCAAAAAGAAAATGATTGGATAGAATTCATTCTATATCCAGAAGATTGTATAGATGAAAGGATATTAAAATTAAATGAAACTATAAAAAAAAGATATAATTTAATAGTAAACTCATTTAAAAAACGAAAAGAGTTACAACCATTTATACCACAAGTGTTAGAAGTATTAAATCAAGCTTTTGCTGAACTTCCTTATGTAATACCTTTTGATGAAAAGACAGGTAGTTATTATATAGAAAAATATTTTTCTTTATTAAATCCGAATCTTATAAAAATAATTACAAATAAAGATGGAGAAGCAGTTGCTTTCATAGTAGGTTTACCATCATTATCACGAGCTATGCAAAAAGCAAACGGAAAGCTCTCACCCTGGGGTATATACAATATATTTCGAGCTATAAATCATCCCAAAGTTGTAGATTTAGCATTGACAGCAGTATTACCGCAATTACAGAGACAAGGCGTAGCAGCTGTATTGATCACTGAGCTACAAAAAGAATTGATACGTTATGGAGTAAAAGAAGTAGAGACTACAGGAATTTTTGAAACTAATACACAAGCAGTACAAACCTGGAAAAACTTTAAACATATTCAGCATAAGCGTAGACGTTGTTATGTAAAAGAATTATAATAGTTATTTTAAATATAACGTTTTATTTATAACCTGATTTTTATGCAAATTATTCTTTAATTATATACATAAGTATTGCTTAAATATTTCTCATTAACTACTATTTCAAGGGTATATGTATATTTTGAGTTTAGAAAATATTAAAAAAAATAAGAATAATTAACTAATTAATACGCAAATAATCAATATAATTTTTATTAATATATTAAATTTGTATTATAAAACAGAAGGGTGCTTAGTGTAATTTTTTTATAATTTCTATTATCTCAATCTTCAATAATTTTTTTATGAGGTAGATCTAATTCTTTATAAAAGCCACTATCTAATTTGTCTTTAACTTCATTAAAAGCTTTTATAGTAATTTGAATATCCTCGAAAGAGTGAGCTGCAGAAGGAATAAGTCTAATAAGAAAAATTCCCTTAGGAACAACTGGGTAAGTAACAATAGAACAGAAAATATTATAATTTTCGCGAAGATCTACTACTAAATTAGAAGCTTCTCTATCACCACCATTCAAAAATACAGGAGTAACAGGAGATTGAGTTTTGCCAAGATCAAAACCAGCATTTCTCAATCCATTTTGCAATGTATGCACATTATTCCAAAGCTTTTCACGTAGTTCAGGCATAGTTTTTATCATTTCTAAGCGTTTTTGAATACCTAAAACCATAGCCATAGGAAGGGATTTAGCATATATTTGGGATCTCATATTATAGCGTAAATAATTAATAACATTTCTAGGCCCAGCAATAAATGCACCTATGCCAGCGAAAGCTTTTGCAAAAGTACCAAAATACAGGTCTACTTGAGATTGTAGTCCGAAATGTTCATCTGTACCTGCTCCTGTTGGTCCCATAGTGCCTATGCCGTGAGCATCGTCTATGAGTAAACGAAAATTATATTTATCTTTTAGGGCTATAATACCAGGTATATCACCTAATTCAGCTGTCATTCCATAAACACCTTCTGTGATTACTAAAATTCCACCTCCAGTTTCTTTTGTTAAATTTTCAGCATGTTGCAGTTGTTTTTCTAGGCTTTCCATATCATTATGTTTGTAGGTAAAACGCTTACCTATATGTAAACGCATCCCATCTATTATGCAAGCATGAGCTTCTTCATCATATACTATCACATCTTTTCTATTTACCAAGCTATCTATGATAGAAAACATACCTTGATATCCATAATTTAATACAAAAGCATCTTCGCGTTTAACGAAATCAGCCAATTCTTTTTCTAATTTTCTATGTTCTTTTGTATGTCCACTCATCATTCTTGCACCCATTGGATAAGCTAATCCATATTCAGCAGATGCATCAGCATCTATTTTACGAACTTCAGGATGATTAGCTAGACCTAAATAATTATTTAGACTCCATACAATCATCTCTTTACCCATAAACTTCATACGAGGTCCGATTTCCCCTTCTAATTGAGGATACATAAAATATCCATGTGCTAGTTCATAATATTTGCCTAGGGGTGTGTCATTTAAATTAAATTTTTCAAAAAGATCCATAATTTTTTTGCAAAGTTAGTTAATTTTTTTTAAATAGAAAATATTTGCAGTTTTTGATAAATAAAAACAAGAGTTTTTATTTAAAATATTAAGAGGGAAATTGTTTAGAAAATTAATCAATTCGGAAAACTAACATATGTTAAAATCAACATATGTTTTATTTACTAACTCTCTATACCGATACCACGCCCACCTGTCCGAGGATGCGAGGTTGAGCATTCGCCCAGTATTGCTTACAGTCTTGCCTGTGAGGTATTTACCCATCACTACATACCACATAATGTAGTTTTGCAGGTATTTAGTAGCNNCAGGTATTTAGTAGCTACGCCCCTAAATTTGAAATATATCCAATTAGTGAATTCACTAGCTTTCTTCTTGACAGTACTTAGGCTATATATACCTCGCTTTTGTCTATGGCTAGTTACTATTTCTTTATGCTTGATTACATTTCTTCTAACCTTTTTGAATGCTTTTTTATTACTGCTACACATGACTCCATCCTTTGGCATTTTAGCCTTCAAAAATTGCTCTATCTGTTCTGAACTTAGCTTTTTGCCATCAAATTTTTTGAATAATAAGTTGCCAGCTCTATCTGTAGCAGCCAATACGGCTACTTTCTTTGGTTTTTGCTTCCTAGCTCGTTTCAGCTCTTCGGCATTTTTGTATATTCTACCTTTTTCGGAATAATCCATCAATAGTTCATCCATCTCTACTACTCCGAAAAAATTTATATTATCTTCGAAACTTTGTAGAGC
>LFSZ01000049.1 GCA_001512885.1 Rikenellaceae bacterium DTU001 | reverse complement strand
AGTTTTTTTAATAATAATTCTCTTATATACTCATAAAAATTATTATTTATCAGCTTTAGTTTAAGAATTATTCATTTATTGCGCTTCTAATAAATAAATTACGTTATTATTTTTAAAATTTTACTATTAATTTAAGATTAAGCTGTCTATCTGTTAAATAATTTGGTACAGCATACATTCTATCTGTAACATCTCTCACCCACACATAGGATGCAACATTTCTAATTTGCAAAAGATTTAATACTTCTAAGCTAAGCCAGCATTCTTTCAATGTCTTTGCTATTTTAGAATCTCCTGTAAATAGCTTAGCCGAAAAACCAATGTCTACTCTACGATATGGGGAGGTTCTATTTATATGTAAATATTTTTTATTACCAGGCGGTCCGAAAGGTAAGCCGCTACCAAATTGTAAAGCCAAGCTCATTTTAAAATTCGGATTATTTGGTACATAATCCTGAAAAAAAAGTGAAATATTTATTCTCTGATCGCCAGGTCGAGGAATATAACCAGGCGATATCTTTACACTATCGACAGGTATGTTATTTGAAATATAATTGGGTATTATACGTTCTCCATCACTATTATAATATATATAATAATAATCACCTATAATGTCCTCAGCGGTTTTCATAATAGACACACTAATCCAAGAATCTACATCTGGAACAAACTCTCCATATAGTTTCAAATCTATACCTGTAGCATAAGCTTTAGAACGTTGCTCTGGTAAATATCTTATTCTAATATTATCCACAACATAAGGTACAAGATTATAAAGATATTTATAATATGCTTCAGTGATAAATTTAAACGGTCTATTCCAAGCCAAAAAAGAATACTCCATTCCTAAAACAAAATGAAAAGATTTTTGATTAGGTACATTATCATAAATAGTGCCATCCCATCCTACCATTTCTTTCCAAAATGGAGGTTGCTGATATAGACCTAATGACAGTCTAAAAGCCATCAATCTCTGCCATTCTGGCGTATAACTAATAGAAAATCTCGGGCTAAACATAAAAGTATTATTTATACTGTAATATCCAGTTCTAAATCCTAAAATAGTAGTAATAGTGCCTTTGTCAATAAACTTCTTTGACCACATATCTTGTATGTAACCTGTTATATGCCAAGTGTTGATAGTTTTTTTGTTATGTAGAAATTCATAAAGATTTAATATTTGATAAGGTTGTGGCTGAGTATAGCCTATACTATCATGTATGTTAGGCAATGAATAGCCAGCCGAATCCATATATATCCATTCACGCATTTTAAAATCAAACCAATTACCTTGTCCTTTAATTCCTAAATCTATATTATGCTTGGTTATCTTATGATTAATTTTTCCCTCTAAATTTATTACTTGCAAATCCAAATAATTTCTACCGTGATTTAAATAACTACCTATTCCCATCAATTCACCTTGCCTGCCAAAAGTTTCAGATTCGAAATCTATCTCAAGGGTATGCAACCAATATTGACTCAATACATCATATATCTCCTGCTCATTAGAATAATAAGTGCTAATAATAGTTTTAAAAATTGTATTTGAGTCTGTAATATATGTCCACTTTAATCCACCCATCCATATATTATATAAATTTTTTTCAACACCTTCGAAATACATATTTATTTTATATGCTTCACTAATAGTACCAAACGAAGTTTCTCTAGATTTAGGATAAAAAGTAAATTGGTTAAAATTCCAATAACCTAGTGCTGCTAGTTCAGATCTATCATTAAACTGATAAGTAAGATAAGTTTGAAAATCAAAAATTTTAGGGAAATAATCTCCAGTAGTGGGTAATGTACTCAATAAGTATTTATTGCTTTTATATCTAAAACCAGCCAAATAAGTCATTTTGTTTTTTAAAAGAGTTCCCATAGTAGAAATATTAGCAGATAATAAGCTAGCCTGTATAGTAGTCAATCGATCAGATGGTCGAATATATGTAGCATCTAATACAGAAGACATCTTGTCGCCATACTTAGCTTCGAAGCCACCTGATGAGAAATCGATAGAGCTGATAAGATCGGAATTCAAAAAGCTCAATCCTTCTTGTTCGCTACTATGTGTTAACAGTGGCCTATATATCTCAAAATCATTAATATACACTAGATTTTCATCATAATTACCACCACGCACAGAATATTGACTGCTTAATTCATTGCTTGACTGTACTCCCATACCCATAAGCTTTATTAATGTTTCTACTTGTCCCCCTGGCGTAGGAAGTAATTCAGCTTTTTTAGGATCTAAACGTTGTATCCCCTTAGCTATGTCTACCTGCTCGGTGATTTCTACTTGTGGCAATAACATACTCGTAGTTTTGAGTATATAAGTTTTGGTAATATTTTTAATAGGTTTTATCAATGTATCATACAATCTTTCATAACCTAAAGTACTAATTCCTATTATCACTGTATCACTGATGGGGACAGATATTTCAAAAAAACCATTTTGATGAGAAGCTGTTCCTAGATTAGTACCTACTATACCAATATTGGCATAAGGAATAGGCTCATTATTTTGATTTTTTATATATCCATTTATAATTATATTTTCTTGACAATAAAGAGAAAAATTAAGAAATAATAGTAAAAATAAAATATTAATGTAATGGTTCATTGTAATAATATTCTTGTGATTTATTAGGTTGAGAATTTCTTTTAAATTGTCCCTCTTGCCAAGCTTTTACAAATGCAGCCCATGCAAAAGGATTTAATAGATTATTTGGTGGCAATTGCCCTGCATAATAATTTTTATATGATATCTCTTTTATCATTTGATTATAAGCAGATTGTCCATCGCGAGCTACATAATTAAATTCTTTATCTTTCCATTCCATAAAAGCTAAATTTTTTCTAGCTCTTTCTAAATCATCATCAGGTGGTACAGTATTAATAAAAGCTTCTTTAAACTTCTCTTTTGATGGCCAAGGATAAACAACCGTTTTATCTAAGTATATAGTATCAGTTATCATTGGTTGTATAAGATTATAAAAAGTATGCTTTAATGTATCAGGTATCTTAAAAAATACAGTTTTGTATCCTACAGCACTAAAAACAATGGTTTGCCCTTTTTCGCCGACAATGCTAAATAATCCATTAATATCACTCACAGTACCCCTCCTGCTGTCTTTTACAAATATATGTACAAATGGTATTGGACGTAGACTATCTGCAGTTACTACTATGCCTGCAAATTCTATTAATCTATTGTATTCGTTCTGAGCAAAGCCATAGGTTGCTATTAAAAAAAATATTATTATAAAAAAATACTTCATTCTTTTCAAAAACATATAAACGTTTTATATTTAGTTTTATTTAGTTTTATTATAAATTCAAAATTACTAATTATAAATAATTAGAAAATTTATAATAAATAAATTAATAATTTTAATATAAATTATGATATAATAAATATATGCCGAACTATATTATTGCTCATAATATTTTAATATTTATTGCTAAGCATATGTTAGTTTTTATTTTATTAAAAATTCAAGCTTTGTTAAACTTTTCGAAAACACTTTGATATACATCATGAAAGATAAAAAAGCCAGCATTATCAATTATCCACTTAGCCCCAGCTAAGGCCCCTACGGCAAGAGCTTTACGCGAAAAACTTTTATGTTCAAAACTAATCTGATCGTAGGGACTTTTGAAAATTACTCTATGAGTACCTACTTCTTCGCCTTGTCTGATAGAATTTATATGTAATGTATCCTCAGTATGGTCTAGGCTCCAATTTTTAAAAATTAGGTATTGTTTCATCAATATATTAGCTGCTTGAATAGCTGTACCACTAGGTTTATCTAATTTATGAATATGATGTATTTCTTCTAATTCTACTTTATAAAGGTCATAATTTTTCATAATACAAGCCAATTCATTTAAAAAATCAAACCAGAGGTTTACTCCAATATTAAAATTGCTACCCCACAAGACATTTCCATTATTGCGAATAGTATAATTTTTTACTTCATCAATATTTTTGTCCCAGCCTGTAGTACCTGAAACAACGGGCAAATTCATGTCAACACAAGTTTTTATATTATTTACGACTGCATCAGCATTAGTAAACTCAATAGCCACATTAGGTTTATATCGTATGATGTCATTTCTCAGATTATTGTCTTTATCGATAATACAGGCAATACTAAAATCTAAATCTTTGGCACAGTTTTCAATTTCTTTGCCCATTTTACCATATCCTATTATAGCTAATTTTATCATTTTTATTTTTTTTAAAAAAATTGTAATTTATTGAAACAGTAGGGATGATGAATGTATTATTATAAACAGGTAAATAAGATAGTTTAGTATTTATACTAAAATCAAATAGATGTGCATCTACTATAGCATCTAAAATATTTAGTAAGTAAACACATACAAATACAATAGCACTTATTTCTATATTGCGCTGATAAAAGTCCTTATAATAAGACAATTGTTCTAACGAATACTTATCAATATAAGGATCAATCGTGTTAGGGTCATCATCTAGCCTCATCTCTATGGCATCACGATAGTCTACATAATATTTACGATTATAAAAAAAAGCATATGCTGATCCACCTAGACCGGCATAAATAATAGGTATTTTCCAAAATTTTTTATTATATCCCTGTCCAAGTCCAGGCAACAAGGATGAATAAAGAGCTGCTTTTTTAGGACTATGGATAGAATCATTCTTTTGCGAATAAGAGTAATTTAATCTATAAGAATCGAAACTATAACCAGTAATAAGATTTTGTGAATTTATATTTATACAGAGTGAAATAGAGATAATAAAGATAAATATATACTTATTCATTTAAAAAAATATTAAAAAAATCCTCCATTTCTTCATCATTATTAAATTTTAATTGTACCACTACTTTGCCTTTAGTAGTAAGCTTTGACTTAGCTTCGATATTATATTTTTCTTTAATATTCTTTATTATATTTTCAGCTTTTTGAGAAATCTGACATTGTGTAGGATGGTTATCTGTTTTTTTATTTTTCAGATTAGATACTAACTGCTCTACTTTGCGAACAGATAATTCCTCATCAATTATTTTTTTAAAAATTGTCATTAGATCTTTTTCATCTTCTATAGATGCCAGTGCGCGAGCATGTCCCATAGATATTTTATCATATCTAATGGCTGCTTGTATAGCTGGAGGCAGATTTAATAATCTCAAATAATTAGAAATAGTGGCTCTATTTTTGCCTACACGCGAACTGAGCTCTTCTTGGGTAAGGTCAAACTCTTCAATTAATTTCTGATAAGAGTTTGCGATTTCTATAGCATTGAGATCTTGACGTTGTATATTTTCTACTAGAGCCATTTCTAGCAAAGCATCGTCATCAGCATCTTTAACAAAAGCGGGTATTTCAGTTAAATTAGCTAATTTAGCAGCTCTCAACCGTCTTTCGCCAGAGATCAATTGATATTTTTTATCATCAATTTTTCTAACTGTAATAGGTTGAATTAGTCCTAAATGTTTTATAGATTCTGCTAATTCATAAAGATTGTCTTCATTAAAATCTGTTCTGGGTTGATACGGATTGCTCTCTATCTGATCAATAGGTATTAAAGGGAAAGCTGGTGAAGTGAAATAATCACTATCAATATCACCCAAAATAGCTTCTAATCCTCTTCCCAATGCAGGTCTTTTACTTGCTGACATTTACATTTTCCTTCTTTGATTTATTCAAAATTTCTTTAGCTAGTGCAATATAACTTTGAGCTCCTCTACCAGTAGTATCGAAAGTAATAATAGTTTCTCCATAAGAAGGTGCTTCGCCTATACGAGTATTCCGAGGAATTATAGTATCGAATACGATATCTTTAAAGTGATGTCTCACTTCGTCTACCACTTGATTTGCTAAACGCAAACGTCTATCATACATAGTCAATAAAATACCTTCGATATCTAAGTTAGGATTTAACCTACTTTGCACTATTCTAATTGTATTTAATAATTTCCCTAATCCTTCCAGAGCAAAGTATTCGCATTGTACTGGGATAATCACTGAGTCTGCTGCTGTTAGTGCATTTATAGTGATGATACCTAGAGATGGAGAACAATCAATGAGAATGATTTCATATTCATTTTTGATAATATCTACTACTGTCTTCATCTTTTTTTCTCTATTCTCCATATTTATAAGTTCTATTTCAGCTCCAACTAGATTTATATGAGCTGGCAATAAAAAAAGATTAGGCGTAGAGGTATCTACTATGGCTTTATCAGGGGCTTCATTGCTAATAATACATTCATAAATACTTTTATCAACAGCTTTTGGGTCTATTCCCAGACCAGATGTAGAATTAGCTTGCGGATCAGCATCAATGATCAATGTTTTTAAATCTAGTGCTGCGAACGCTCCGCCTAGATTCAATGCAGTAGTAGTTTTACCGACTCCACCTTTTTGATTTGCAATTGCTATTACTTTGCCCATTTTTTTAGAAAATTATATCTTCGTTATCAGATTCCTCTAATTTATTAAAATCCTCAGTTTGTCCATCAGATTTATGAGAATTTAATATCTCTTCTTTACCTTCCTCAGGATCTACACCTGTCTGAATGAATTCTATAGCATATCGTAAACCACGAGCAAACTTATCCATATCCTCTTTATATAAAAATATTTTAGATTTTTTATAACCGAATTGCCCTGTTACTTCGTCTAATTCTTTTCTACTCTCTGTGATAGTAATATATCTATCTCCTGAGTTATTTTCTTTAACATCGAAAAAATAGGTACGCCTACCTGCTTTTACGGCTTTTGAATATACTTCTTCCCTTTTCATTATCCCTCTATATTTTTATTTTTTTTAAATACTTTGTTACAAAATTAAAAAAACTTTTTAATTTGACATATCATTTATTCTGTCATTTTATCTAAAACATGTAAAGCCAAATTTTTGATAGCTTGAGAGTAATCTTCACTAAAATCTTTTGTTACTCGATTAGCAATCGCTACACAAAGAGTACATGCCCTATGTCCCATTAGTTTAGCTAAACCAAATAAAGCTGATGTTTCCATTTCGAAGTTAGCAAGTATATGCCCTTGGTATTCAAAATTTTCAAATTGATTTATCAACTCAGGATATGCCAATGGTAAACGTAAGACTCTACCTTGTGGTGCATAAAAGCCACTAGCTGTTACCGTAATACCTTTGTGAAATTGATCAGAATTTAATTTATTAAAAAGTCCTTGGTCACCACTAACTATGTATGGGTTAGGAAGTGTATCTGGCCAATTTACTTTTTGTAAAACTGCTTTTTCTAAATCAGTTTCTCTAATAGAGCTATCATGCTTGTAATAGTGTAATAAACCATCCATGCCAAGGGCCATTTCAGATATAACCACATTGTTTATATCTATTTTATTATGCAGAGCTCCAGAGGTACCTATGCGTATCAAATTTAAACTTTTATGTTCTCTTTTTACTTCTCTTTTTTCTAAATCTATATTTGCTAAAGCATCGAGTTCATTTACTACTATATCTATATTATCTGTTCCCATGCCCGTAGAGACTACAGAAATTCTTTTATTTTTGTAATAACCTGTATAGCTAATTATTTCGCGATTGCGTCTACTCACTTCTATCTTGTCAAAAAAACTAGATACCCAATCTGAACGTTCGGGATCACCTACTAATATAATAGTATCTGCTATCTCATGAGGAAATAATGCTAAATGATATACACTACCATCAGGTTGCAAAACTAATTCTGATTTTTCCATAATTTATTTTTTTATAATTTTAATAAATTAAAAAACAAAGTTAAAAAAATATTTTATAATAACTAAAAACCTAAGTCTTATTAAAAAAAAATAATATTTCTACACTAAAATAAATTAGCAATATAATTATTATTCAAAAAAATTTGAATACCAATTCTTAGGATCTAAATGCCATTGTTCTAAAATATGTAAAACATCATATGGAATATATTTATTTGCAATAGCTATAGGTAATAGATTGGGGTAATCGGCTAGCGAAAAAACCTTAATTCCATTATTATTAAAGTCATTTTCTACTTTTGAGAATGCATAAGAAAAAATAGATATCAAGCCTATTACTTCACAGTTAGCCTCACGTATAGCACTAATAGCATTTTTACTACTTTTTCCTGTAGAGATAAGATCTTCTACTACTACTACTTTTTTATTTTCTGGCAAAAAACCCTCTATTTGATTATGAAGCCCATGTTCTTTAGCTTTAGGCCTTACATAAATAAATGGTTTATTTAATATATGGGCTATCAAGGTCCCCATTGGTATGCCTGCAGTAGCTACTCCAGCTATGTAATCAGCATCTGAAAATTTTTTAATTACTATTTCTTTTAAAAAATTTGCAATCTCAGTGCGGTGATCTGGATAACTTAAAATAATTCTATTATCACAATAAATGGGAGATTTGATACCTGAGGTCCATGTAAATGGATTTGTATAATTTAATTTTATTGCTTTAATTTGCAAAAGAATTTTACAAGTCTGTTCACAAATTTGCTCATTAAAAATCATAACTATAATGTATAAAATTTTCATCAAAAATAAAATAATTTTAATAACTGACAATATTCAAATTTTAAAACATATTAATGAAAAAGTACTTATTAAATATCAACCAGATTTGAATGAAATTATTGATTTATTAAAACAATTTGCTGATGATGATTTACATCAACAATTGATTTTAATTAATTATAAATTAGAAGACTTTTATATAAAATTTTATAACCTTTTTAAGGTTGTTTTGGGGGCTGGTGGAGTAGTTTTTAATGAAGAAAAGGATAAAATATTATTTATCTTGCGTAATGGAGTATGGGATTTACCAAAAGGGAAAATAGATTATGGTGAAAGTGATGAAAAAGCTGCTATTAGAGAAGTATGTGAAGAAACTGGTGTTTGTGATTTGACTTTAGTAAAACGATTAGAACCAACATATCATATATACTTTTCTAATAATGAAGCTTACTTAAAAGAGACTCATTGGTTTAGTATGAAAGCCAAAGAAGGTCAACCTCTAATACCACAAAAAGAAGAAAAAATAGAAATGGTTAAATGGTTTACACAAGATGATATTAAAAATAATTGGGACAATATGTATCTGAGTATTAAAAGTTTATTAGTAGAGAATAAGTTTTTTATGTTAGATATAGACTCACCTTAAAATTATATAAAAGGTAATAAAACTTTTTTTTAAAAAAAATCGTTATTGTTATAGTTTAATTTACCAGGGGTAATGAAACGTAATTTATATTAATTAGTCTAGGTCTTTATTTATTTTTACTCCTGTTTTCAGCAATGGGACACCCTAAAAATTTATCTAGCAATTGACATATTAAAGGGCGGATGATTTATTTTGTATTCCTCAATTTATTTGATCAAGTCATTAAATTTATTTAAAATCTTATTAATAGTTTCTTTTCTAGGTCTCATAGTTTTAGCCAATTCTTTCTCTACTTTGATTTTTAAATCTTTATTCAATTTATTTTTTATTGATTTAACAGTGTTGTCAGAAAGCTGTTTAAATAGAATAGCGATTTCTCTCGGGGTAAATTCTTCAGCTAGCTTATCAATTTGTTCTTTTGTAAATTTTATGTTATCTCCATCGCTTGTTATCTGAACATCGTGGGTAGTTTTTTTCTTTTTCGAAGTTATTGTCGATTTTTCAGTTTTTTGAGTTTTAGTATCTGAGGTAGTATGTTTCAACTCTTGAAAGGAAGTTTTTTCTTCAATTTTTTTATCAATTCTAATAATAAAATCACTCAATATATTCATATAATTAATATAAGCATCGTAAGGCGAGCCATAAGGATTGAAATACTTATGTACATCTCCATCAGAGAACCATTTAGTACACATATAATAAAAGTGATCACTTGTTTGTAGATACAACCAATCTCTATATATATCGGGGTCATCAGTTTGTGATACCTTGTCTCTGAGTGAATATAGCGTATTAAAAGCATCTTCTTGTAGTTCATTGCCTAGCCAAGCTGTCAAATCTCTTTCTTCGTCTGCCCATGAAGTGGGATACGGTACATGTAAAGGGGCTACGGGCTGCAGAAGCTCACTAAGCTCTGTAGGAGTTGCAAATTCATAATCTGAATGAGAGAATATACGATATGGGAGTGCACGCATGAAATCGAAAATACCAGTTTCTTTCCATTGATGTTCACCAAAAGTTTCATAATCCATAAATAAATTGACAACTTCGTGCTTACTGTCAATAGCATTGAGCCAGTCTACATATTTCTCTGCAGTGAGTGGCCACTGATCCCACTGTCTATTAGAAAATCTAAAAGCTATATCATCACTTAATTGATAATCTTTTAGCAAAAGCTTTAGTTCGGGATTAATAACGTTATAATAAAGGAAATGAGGGCTTTTCCACCCCAATATATGTTTAGCACCTTCAGCAAGCATAACTTTGTATCCAAGGTCAGCTACATATTCACCTATCTGATCGCTATAAATAAGCTCTGTATTTCTAAAAGCAGTACTAGGCTTCACACCTATCAATGATTTTAATTTATCTTGATGTAAATTAATTTGAGAATAAAATTCATCTTTTGAAATAACAGATGCTAAAGAGTGACTATAGGTTTCAGCTAAAAATTCTACCGATCCAGTCTCTGCTAATAATTTGAAGCTTTCGATAACTTCGGGTGCATAACGTTCAAATTGTTCTAATGCGGTACCTGTAATAGAAAAGGATACTTTGAATCTTTGTCCAAACTCTTGGATAAGTTCAAAAAGTAATTGATTCATTGGTAGATAACACTTATCAGCAACCCTACGTAATATATATTGATTTTGATAATCATCATAATAATTATGATTTATACCTATATCAAAAAAACGATACGTTCTTAATCTTATTGGCTGATGAACCTGAAAATAGAAACAGATATACCTCATACTTTTTTCATTTTAAAATTAAATATTCACTTAATAAAGATTCATAAAGTTGTTTTACTTCATACGCTGAGTTATCCCATTTCAATTGGTCTACCTCAGCCTTGCCATATTTTTGAAACATTTTACTAATAGCTGGATAGTGTAATATGCCGTATATTGCGTTAGCCATGGCATCTATATCCCAAAAATCTACTTTGATAGCATGCTTTAATACTTCTGATACTCCACTTTGCTTAGATATTACAATAGGTACATTAGACATTAGAGCTTCTAATGGAGAAATACCAAAAGGTTCTGAAACGCTAGGCATCACATATACATCGCTATAAGATAAAACTTCTTCTACCTCGGGACCTTTTAAAAAACCAGTAAAATGAATCTTGTGTCCTATGCGATAGCGAGCTGCTAATTTAACAATACGAGGAAACATATCACCAGAACCCGCCATAACAAATCTGACATTATCATCATATTTTAAAAGTTTTCGGGCTGTTTCAACAAAGTATTCGGGACCTTTTTGAAAAGTGATTCTACCAATATATGTTACTACTTTTTCTTTATAAGGTTTATCTACCTTGGGGCGTGAATGAAACTTGAATGCATCAGCGCCATTATATACAGTAACTACTTTATCAGGTTCTATACCATATCTATTAATAACAATACTTCTAGTATAATTAGATACTGTTACCACTTTATCAGCTTTTAACATACCTTCGCGCTCGATATTATATACATCTTGATTAATATTTTCACCACTACGGTCAAACTCAGTAGCATGCACGTGTACTATTAATGGTTTCCCACTTGTACTCTTAGCAGCTATGCCCGCTGGATAGGTTAACCAATCGTGAGCATGTATAACGTCAAAATCATGAGTAGCGGCTATTGCACTTGCTATTAAGGCATATCTAGAAACTTCATACATTATGTTGGGGCCATAAGAACCTGAAAACTCATATTTTCTTTTAAAAAAATCATTTTTTTTGATTTCTTCTTTTCTCAATCTTTCGTATTCTTCTGTATAAGCTTCTGGACTAATGTATGGGATTATTTTAGAAGCTACTTGAATATATTTCAATCTTTTCCAAAGTTCTATTGATGTTTCTTCTTCTAAATTTATTTCAAAATCAGAAGCATTCAATATTTTTATTTCATTGTCTTCGTCGCCGAATGCCTTAGGAACGACAAAAATAACATCTACACCATGCCTTAATAAGGCTTTAGTTAGACCATAACAGGCAGTACCGAGTCCGCCAGAAATATGAGGGGGAAATTCCCAACCAAACATTAGCACTCTCATAAGTTTTTATATTTTTCTATTAACCATTTAATTCTTAAAATTTCTGCAACACTCCATGCTTGGGAAATAGCACCACCTGGTTTATGTGGTGGATCACCATCAAACACTTCACTTATGCTACCTATCCCATGTTCGGCTAGTGTTGGTTCTAAATCATAATAAATTTTTTCTATAAATGGGAGACCTGCTTTACCATGAATTCTCAAATATCCTTCTGCAAAAGCACCTAAAAGCCAAGGCCATACCGTACCTTGATGATATGCCAAATCTCTTTCTCTGATAGGGCCTTCATAGAGGCCACGATAATTAGGACATTTTGGGCTAAGTGTACGCAAACCTCTTGGCGTTAATAATTCTTGCTGAATTCTTTCTAAAATAGAGAGTCTTTTTTTCTCATCGATACAAACATAAGGTAAAGATGTAGCAAACGTCATATTAGGTCTCACACACCAATCTATCTCATCATTGTCTACAAAATCTGCTAGATAACCACGCTCCTCATCCCAAAAATTATTTACAAATGATAACTCTACTTTTTCTTTAATAGGTAGCCAATCATTAATAAATTCTTCATCATTCACATGCTCCGCTAGATAAATAGTGTAACATATAGCATTATACCATAATGCGTTTATCTCAACAGCTTTGCCATAACGAGGCGTTACAGGTTTACCATCTACTATAGCATCCATCCAAGTAAGAGCATAACCTGGTAATTTAGCATTAATTAATCCATCATCACTCATCCATATTCCTTTGGCTTCGCCATTACGATAACCATATAGAATGGATATTAGATCATCTTTGAAATAACGCCATATTTTCATAGGAGTTTCATTAGTAAAAAGCTGATATTGCTGTATAGTCCAAAAAAGCCAAAGCGAAGTATCTGCTGAGTTGATAGCTACTCGCTGTTTTTTACCAACATTAGGAAGCAATGGTCCTTTTTTATCAGCTAATAAAGTATCAATAGCTTTTTTACATAAATCATAATTACCCGTCACTAAGGTTAATCCAGGTAATGAAATCAATGTATCGCGCCCCCATCTACCAAACCAATGATACCCAGCCTTTATCTCTACTTCATTACCACGTTGTATAATAAATTGTTGAGCAGAATTAATTAAATTATTTTCGTAACTATCTCTAGGAATCCTATTTTTTAATTCATTAGTAAATAATCTTTTTAATGAGTTTGTTTTAGTTTCTGATAAACCAGCACTGATAATCACACTTTCACCTTTCTTGATAGGAAATTCAAAATATCCAGGCACCAGCAAATCCTCATGTCCATCATAGCCTCTTTCTAATTCTTTGGTATATTCTATGTTATAATACCAATCTGGTACATGTACATATTTAGACTCTTTAGAAATTTGTATATAAAGTGGACTATAACCTTGATATAGCTTCATTATAATTCCATTCTCGCATTCTTCATAATTTTTATTTGCATACATATTAGCTTTACTGAGAGTATGATAATTTCTAAAAGCAAGGAATGGTTTGAGACGCAGAAAAGTCTCACTATGTGCATCTAAAAGAGTGTATTTGACAAGGACCCTGTCCTCTTTATTAATAAATAATAACTGTTTAGATAAAATAACACCACCTACATGATAAATTAATGTAGGAATAGGCATACTATGAAACTCTTCTACATATTTATGACCTTTAGGAGAATAAATACCACCAGGATATCTGTGAATGCCTATATTAAACTCACTACCATGTTGTATGATACTTTCATCTAATGTAGATAAAAAAACATGCAAATCATCATCTAATTGTGGTTGAGGAGATATAAGTAAACCATGATATTTACGCGTATTGCAATAAATGATTGTAGTACTAGCATACGATCCTGCCCTATTAGCTCTGATTATTTCTCGATTTAATGAAAACTCTAAATTAACTAGTTGTTGTTTATCAAAAGATAAATACCCCATAAATTATATTATAAATAATTTTATGCAAATTTAATAAAAAATCATCAAATAAAAAAATAAATAAATTATATAAAGCTAAAAAATAATCACAATTATCAATTAAATAAAAAAATAATATTTTATAATTTTTTGCAAAAAATTTGTTTAGTTTTTTTTAAATCAAAACTCAAATAATCAGATACTTTAAAAAAAATTCGGCAATTTTATATCAATTAGATAAGTATAACATTTATTATCAACACATAATTTTTTATTTTCACATTTGCTATTCAAAGGTCATTTGTTTATTTATTAGTCCTAATAAATAATTTCAATATATTACATATAGAGCACCTCTAAAAATATGCTCACCATCTTCTAGGATTACTTTAATAGAATATACATACATATCTTGTTTTACAAATTCGTCTTTGTATTTACCATCCCAGCCTACATATAAGTCTGTAGTATAAAAAAGTTGTTTGCCCCATCTATCAAAGATTCTGAACTCATAATCCTTTATCGGCACATTAAAGCCCAAAGGCATAAAAGTTTCATTTAATCCATCAGCATTAGGGGTAAATGAATTAGCTATGTAAAACATTGTAGATGGTTTTATAATAACATTATTATAAGCTGTATCATAGCAATTATATTCATTGGCAACTATTTGTATTATAGTGTAATTACCAGCATTTGTATAGATATAATTGGGTTCCCTATCAGTAAAAATATCATTTTGCTCATTCTCTTCGCCAAAATCATAATACCAACTTGTAGCACCATAGCTTTCATCTAGTATTTTCACTCTACCATCATCCTCTGTAGTAATAAGAGGGAATATACTAAAACCGGCAATAGGAGAAGGATATATAGTTATATAATTAAATTTTGTTAAAGTATCAGAACAATTATATTGATTTTTTACTATTAAAGTTACAGTATAAACTCCATCATTATTATAAATATGTATAGGAGAATAAATATTAGAACTGTTCCCATCACCAAAATACCAGTAATATGTTCCATTATCGCTATTATTAATAAATTTCACACTTAATGGCTCACAACCACTTAGTGGTTCAGCTATAAAATCGATAATCGGTTTGGGATTTACCATTACTTGAGCACTATCTATTTTTACACATTCATAAATACTGTATCCTGTTAAATAATATGTAGTAGAGAATAGAGGCTCCACTGTTATAGATTGATTACTACTACCATTGCTCCATTGATATGTATGAGCCCCATTTGCTGTCAGAGTGGTGCTTTCTCCATAGCAAATAGATATATTATGTGGAGATATAGTGAGATTAGGTAAAGGATGCACAATAATATTAGCACTTACGGATGCAGTGCAACCCCACTGATTAGTCCCAGTTACATTATACGTTGTACTAACTTGTGGTGATACTGAAAGAGAATTATTAGTACCTAGCCCTCCACTCCATAAATACGTTTGAGCTCCATTAGCTACTAATGAGATAGTATCTCCTAAGCAAATTTCACTATTATTAGGATTGATTGTAACTACTGGCAAAGGATGCACGATTACTTTGGACCTAGCAGAACTAGTACAACCGTATTGATTTGTACCTGTAACAACATAAGTAGTTGTATTATGAGGTGTTATGGTTATTGAGGCATTAGCACCTAACCCGCCTGCCCATAAATAGGTATTTGCACCTGATGCTACTAAAGTAATTGTAGTATTATCACATATTTCAATAGAATCTGGATTGATGCCTACATCAGGTACCGGGTTTACAACTATGGAGGCACTCACTGAACTAGTACAACCATATTGATTTGTGCCTGTTACACTATAAGTGCTATTAGCATCAGGAGTAACTAAAATTGTAGAGTTATTACCTAAATTATTGGACCATTGATAAGTCATCGCTCCGCTTACAGAGATTAAAACACTTTTTCCATAACATATAACTGTATCTGTTTGGGCCATAGTCAAAGCAGGCACTGGATTTACAATAATTAAAAATGTATCTGATTGGCCCGTACATGTCAATCCATTATTAGTAAATGATGGTGTTACTATTATTGTAGAGGTTTGAGGTGCTGTACCTGTATTAGTAACAATAAAAGATGATATATCACCAGTGCCATTAGCTGCTAATCCTATACTTGAATTATTGTTAATCCAATTAAATACTGTATTGGGAACAGAACTAGTGAAATTTATCGCTGTTGTTTGAGTATTGTGACATAAAGTCTGATCTGAGGTAGGAGATATGTCTGGTGTAGGATTTACTGAGACAGTAACTTCTGTCGTTGCTGTACAACCAATAGTATCTGAACCTGTAACAGTATATGTAGTAGTTATAGTTGGAGAAGCTGTCACTGTTATTCCATTACCTAATCCATTAGACCAATTATAAGTTGAAGCCCCCGAAACAGATAAATTTGTTATATCACCCTGACAAATTAAAACTGGATTGGCATTTGCTGTTATCACTAGTTGTGGTGGCTGATTTATGGTTACACTTGCAGTATGCATTCAACCATTATTATCTGATACTGTAACTGAATAAGTGCCCACACTTAAATTAGAAATACTTTGCGTATTTTGTCCATTAGACCATTGAAATGAAAATGGAGCAGTGCCTCCATTAATAATTGCTGTAGCTTGCCCATCTGTATACTCAAAACAAGTGACATCAATTTTAGAAATATTAAGATCAAAATCTGTTACAGTTAAAGGATATGTGATTGAATTTTGACATTGTGGCGTACCACTTGTTAGAGTTACATTATAGGTCCCAGTAGCAGGAAAAGCGTGAGTAGGATTCTGTATACTAGCAGTATTACCATCGCCAAAGTTCCAATTCCAATAAGTAACATTACCGTAATTAATTAATGTACTATCATAAAATTCAGCATTTAAGCAACTAGTAGTAAAGCTAAAATGAGGATCTATGTGTAATATTTTAATAGGAAAAGTGTACCAAAATCCGCAACCTACTGGCACATCAGGAGGTGTTACATAGCACTGTATCACTGAATCATTGAAGTTTTGTGGATTTATATTTATAGTAGATGTTGTTTCGCCAGTGGACCATAGATATGTAGCTCCTGGACTAATATTAGGAACTTGAAGTGTAGCTGATGAATCATTTTCACAAAATGTGTTTGCTTGAGCTACTAAATCATGAGGGCAAATGAAATCGACATAACCATAACCAAAATGTCCACTACGAGAACAATCTGCATTTGTTACTATTACTGTTACTGGTTGACCAACATAATTAGCTAATCTAATACCCACTGTTGTCCATGGCTTATACCATACCATGCCTCCAGCATTTATAAATCCAGGTATATTACTTGCTGCAGTATAATGTTGCTGACCACATGAAATAATTTGATTTTGTGAATTTAATATTTGTAATTCGAAATAGGGTTGTTCATTTTCTGGATGTCCAGGATCTTCAAATACCACAGCATATTTATAAATAAAATTTGTATCTTCTGGTCCAACAATAAATGAAAAAATTAATCTCTCAGCCTGAGCACCAGTTCCATTATTTCCGAGACGTACTGAATATGTGCCTCCACCAGGAGCCACTTTTGGAAAACCACCATAAGGATCTGTACCTCCCGTCTCTATTGTGTGCCTATTAGCCACAGGTGCACTACCCGTCCAATTACCTGCTGGATAACCATTATTTTTACCTGTCTGGCATGTCCAACCTGTGAAATTGCCATTCTCAAAATCTAAATTACCACAAGCACTCGCCCTTAGTTTTTTTTCCGAGTTTTCTTTTAATAGTCTACTGTGAGTTTCTTCTATATATTTAGCTAACCAGCTATCAAAATTAGTATCATTCAAATCACTTGATAATATTATTGCCTCAATAAAACCATCATCTGAAATAAATTTATTAGTGATTTGTATACTAGAATCCTCCATATTTTCTTGAGAAAATAAACTAACTGTGAAAAAAATTAATATTAAAAATGATAAATAATTTTTCATAACATATTTATTTATATAAATTAGACATATATTTTCTAAAAAGTTTAATATATTTAAAAATAAATTTATTTTGTTTTACTAAATTAAAAAATAATATTCAAAAATAATAATTATTTTTGTAGAAAAATATGAAAAAATTATCATTTATTTTGAGTGTAATAATTTTAAGTACTATAAGTTGTAAACAAAGCAAAAATCCTCTATTAGAAGAATGGGATACGCCTTTTCAAACACCCCCTTTTGATAAAATAAATGCAGGGCATTTCAAACCTGCTATCATTAAGGCAATGGAGATCCATAATAAAGAAATCGATAAAATAATAAAAGACAAAAATGAACCTACTTTTGAAAATTGTATAGTAAAATTAGATAATTCAGGTGAAAAGTTATATGAGATCACCTTAATACTTTTTAATATGATAGAAGCAAATTCTAATGACACCTTAGAACAAATAGCTCAAGAAATTTCACCAATGCTTTCTAAGCATAATGATGAGATTTTATTAAATGAAAAGCTTTTTGAAAAAATTAAAATACTATATGACGATAAGGATGATCTAGAATTAAATGATGAACAAAAAAGAACGCTAGAACTTTATTACAAAGATTTCGTGAGGGCTGGTGCCTTATTAAATGCTGAAAAAAAAGAAAAATTAAAAGATATTAATCAACAATTATCTGTATTAACATTAAATTTTGGTTTAAATGTACAAAAAGATAATAATAATAATCTATTAGTAATAGAAAATGAAAGAGATCTAATAGGCATGCCAGAAAATTTAATCGCTACTGGTGCTAAAATAGCTGAAGAACGTGATGTAAAGGGTAAATGGGCTTTCACTACAGACAAAGCAGTAATGATACCATTCCTTCAATATTGCCCTAAACGTGAACTTCGTAAAAAACTTTATGATATGTACCTGATGCGTGGAGATAATGATAATGAAAATGACAATAAAAAGTTGATTCAAGAAATCGTAACATTACGCCTGCAAAAAGCTAAACTACTTGGATATGAAACTTATGCAGATTATGTATTAGAAGAGAGAATGGCTAAAACTTCTTCTAATGTTTATGATTTATTGCGTCAAATATGGGCATATAGTTTGGTAAAAGCTATTGAAGAACGTGACGAAATGCAAAAAATTGTTATTGCCGAGGGAGATACTTTTAAGCTCAAATATTATGATTGGTGGTATTATGCTGAAAAAATTCGTAATGAAAAATATGCATTAGATGAAGATAAATTAAAACCATATTTTAGTTTAGATGCTGTACGTGATGCAGTATTTACTTTATCCAATAAACTTTATGGCATATCTTTTAAAAAACTTGACAATATTCCAGTTTATCATAATGACGTAGAAGTGTATGAAGTTTTGGATAATGATAAACAACATTTAGCGATATTGTATGTAGACTACTACACTCGTGCTAATAAGCAAGGTGGTGCATGGGCTACAGGATTCAGAGATCAATATTACAAAGAAGGGAAAAATATTTATCCACTTGTCAGTATAGTATTCAATTTTCCACAACCCATTGGTGAACATCCTAGTCTGTTGTCTATGGATGAAGTAGAAACATTCTTTCATGAGTTTGGTCATGCTCTACATGCGTTCTTTTCTAATGTTACTTACAAGAGATTATCTGGTTATGTACCAAGAGATTTTGTAGAACTACCCTCTCAGATAATGGAGCATTGGGCTTTCGAACCAGAAATGCTTAAACTTTATGCTAAACATTATAAAACGGGAGAAATAATACCTGATAGTTTGATTAAAAAGATTAATAATTCGAAATATTTTAATCAAGGTTTTGCTAAAACAGAATTCTTAGCTGCGGCATTTCTAGATATGGACTATCATACTTTGAAACAAATAAATGATTTGGATATACATTCTTTTGAGCAAGCATCAATGGATAAAATCGCTCTCATACCTGAGATAAAACCTCGTTATCGTTCTACATATTTTAATCATATTTTTTCAGGTGGATATGCTGCGGGATATTACAGCTATATATGGAGTGAAGTGCTAGATTGTGATGCTTATCAATCTTTTGTAGAAACTGGTGATATATTCAATAAGGATGTCGCTGATAGATTTAGAAAAACCATACTTGCTCCTGGTGGTAAAAAGGAAGCCGAACAGCTGTATATAGATTTTCGTGGCAAACAACCTGATATTAAATATCTTTTAAAAGATAGAGGTTTTATTTGATTTTTTAATTCTTAAAAAATAATGGTTCTATAACGTTTTATATGGGTTAAAGATTAAAAAAAGAGTAATTTTACAAAAATGAATTTGTTAATATTAGTTTTTTATTATAGGACAGTTAAATATTAACCACAAAGTTCTCAAAGGATGCACAAAGAACACAGAGAAGGATGGAATTAAAAGGGCTACAAATGGGACTTTGTGGACTTTGTGTAATAACTTGGTGCCCTTTGTGGTAAAAAAATCAACCTAAATAATTTATCCACAATAAACGTTATAGAACCAAAAATAACTTTAGTGAGTGGGGTTATTTCATTAAAATTTAAATAACCTACATTATTTTTTTTAATTAAAAAAACTTTAAATCATTTCTTGTTTAATTATACTGGATCTATATAATTTAATATTAAAAACTAGATACTCCAAACACATAAAACAAAGAAAAGACAAAAATTTTAGAAAAATAAAAAAGTTGTAAGTTATTAGTTAAAAAAAAACTAATCATCCATTTTAAACATAGGGTCCCAGCTTGGCAAAAGGATTGGTTTTTGTTTTAATAGATTTAGGGTAGTCTCTGGTAAATATTTTTTGTGAACTACTAAGCGAAATAAATATTCATCCATCCATTCATCAGTCATAATGAGTTTACCATTATAACCAGCATTACCCCAACTGTTTTCTATTAACCAGCGAGTCGGCTTATCATTGATATCTGTATCTACACCTATTAAAGTCATACCATGAGCAGAGCCACTTTCGAATGTAATAATTCTTTGCTTTTTATTCATTCTAAATGGCAAGTTAAATAATGTATCATACATATAATTATTAATATCCAACAAGCCTATATCATTGTTTAATTGCTTACCTACATCACAAGAAAAATACATAGCCATTGAATCTTTAAGCGATAGCATAGCACTAGCTTTTATTTCATCTATAGGCAGATTTAGATATTTCCAGTTAATTCCCTCCACCACATTTCTATCATATTCTATTTCATATACTTTGTAATAAGGTCTTGTAGGATCATCCATCAGCATTACAAAATCATCAAAATTTATATTAATTATTTCATTGTAAAAAGAAATAGGAGTATAAGTTTTTAGCTCAGTAGGTTTATTGTTTTTATCCACAAATCTATAAGTAAAAGTATTAGGTGGCTCACCAAATGCATAAACTAATATGCGATAAATCTCACTTAAAGCTGTTGTTTTCATTTTTTGTAAATCTACTTTTTTGTTTTTAGCATAAGCTTCCCGCATCATTATGCCGTGTTCTCTGAGTTTGGTAGCAATGATAGAAGAAACTTCACGAGTATTATTGCTGTGATATGTTTCGGGCATAGCATCTGCTGGTACTAATCCATATTTATTGACTAAATTTACAAAACTTGACCATACACCGCCATCAGTGATAGGATTTTTAAACCACCATTCCACCTGTTTATCATCCATGGGCTTATCTACAGTAGCTATTATACCCTCTAAAAATAAATTTGATTTTTCTAATTGATCATAGAAAAATAAATATACATAAGAAAATTCGAAATTAGATAAATTATATTTATCTATTACAAAAGGACGTAACGTATTCATACTAGCAAACATCCAACATCTACCAGAGCGTTTTTGATCTGTAGGTTTACCTGTTTTTATTTGATATTTAAAATATGGATCTGGCTGGCTACGTAAGTCAGGGTTTAGTGATAATTTTTTAATTGAATTTTCAATCATAGCAGACTGAATAGCTGGGTGAAAATCCTTGTATGCATTTTTCTTAATTATTTCAAATTCACTCGTACTTAAAATGTTTTGTGCCATCAAACTCGTTGTAAACATTAAAATAATTAAATAACTCCAAATTGTTTTCATCTTCATATTTTTTTTAACAAAGATAATAAGTATTTTTAATAAATTAACTTATTTGTAACTAAATTTCATACTTAAAAAGTTATAATATCATCATCCACGTGTTTCTGCACAAATATATTTCTCTAGCAATATGTAATTTTAATAGAGTTGTAAAAAGGAGTATTATAAAGGTTAGGTAATATTTTAGCTAGCTAAAATATTACTTGGTGGAATCGAAAGGGGTTCAGAAACAAATCATTGTTTTACTTGAAGTAGTTTATCTATATTTCGTATTCACCAGCCGCCAATACTCATCCCACGCCCATCTGTCCGAGGATGCAAGGTTTAAAAGCCGACCAATGTCTGATTCTACCTCACTTGTCAAGTATTTATGTGTGATTACAAACCACATCAGATAGCTCTGCAAGTATTTAGTAGCCACACCTCTAAATCGTCGCAACCAAACCTTGAAATCATTTATATGCTTATCGACAACCTGTACACTGTATACGCCGCGTCTAATTACTTAATTATGCTATAAAATACGTAAAGTAAAACAAAGGATATTTTTAAGTAGCTCCGTTCACAAATCGCCTTTATGAAGCGTAATTTTTACAAAGCTAAATTTTCTGGATCTATTTATTTAAATTGGGATAGAAATTATAGAAGGGAAAATTATCGTAATTGTGAGGGAAGCGAAAGGTGTTTAGAAGCAAATCATTGTTTTACTTGAAGTAGTTTATCTATATTTCGTATTCACCAGCCGCCAATACTCATCCCACGCCCATCTGTCCGAGGATGCTAGATTTAAAAGCCGACCAATGTCTGATTCTATCTCACTTGTCAAGTATTTATGTGTGATTACA
>LFSZ01000091.1 GCA_001512885.1 Rikenellaceae bacterium DTU001 | reverse complement strand
GCTTCATTTACATATACTCCTACTACAATCTGTGCAGGATCTCAAGTGCAATTTATAAATACTTCACAGAATGCTACTTCTTATAGTTGGTCTTTCCCAGGTGGAAATCCATCTACAAGTACACAAACTAATCCAATAGTTACATTCAATACTCCTGGTACCTACACTATCACACTTACAGCATCTAATGGCAACCAAAATAATACTTATTCACAGTTGATCACTGTAAATCAGAATCCTATCATAAATATCAATGTTAGTCCTTCTACAAATATTTGTTATGGTAATAGTGTTACATTAACAGCAACAGGTGCTACAAGTTATCAGTGGAATAACAATTTAGGGACAAATAATTCTATAACTATTACTCCTACATCTAGCACATCATATAGTGTAACTGGTTATTCCAATGGTTGCACTGCTAGTGCTACAACATATATTAATGTCTTCTCTACTCCACAAGCACCTACTATTACTATAATAAGCAATAATCCAATAATACTACAATCTAGCGCTACTAGCGGAAATCAATGGTACAAAGATAACAATCCTATAGCTGGCGCTGTTTATCAAACTCATCAAGTACTAGAAAATGGAATATATTATGCAAAAGTAACTTCTAATGGCTGCATCTCTGATCCTTCTAATTCTATTCAAATTAATAGTTTAAATATAAATAATTACGATCATGATAATATCACTATTTATCCTAGTCCAGCACAGGATATTATATACATACAGACTGATAAGAAAATTTTAGAAGTTCGTTTGATAGATGCTTTGGGTAGAATGGTAGCCAATACTGATACTTATCAATTAAATCTAGATAATATTAGTAATGGGGTTTATCATTTAGTGATAAAATTTGATGATGATAAAATAGTTTTACCTGTAATTATTCAAAAATAATTAATATATTAAGGTTTAATAACAAATTTTAAATGAATAGGTAGGTATAATTCTTAAAAAAATTATATATAATAAAAAAAATTATTTATCTTTGCAAAAACAAAAATTATATTTATGAAACGAAATGTAGTAATCCTAGGTGCAGCGGGACGAGATTTTCACAATTTTAATGTTTATTTTAGAGACAATGAAAATTATAATGTTGTCGCTTTCACAGCTGCGCAAATTCCTGATATTGATGATAGGAAATATCCAGCAGAATTAGCAGGTAAATTGTATCCAGATGGCATTCCGATTTTTTCTGAATCAGATTTACCCAAATTAATTAAAGAATTAGATATTCATGATGTGGTTTTATCATACAGTGATTTACCATATGAGAAAGTGATGAATATATCTGCAGTAGTCAATGCTAATGGTGCAAATTTTATGCTACTTGGTCCAAATGACACTATGCTTAAATCAGTAAAACCAGTAATTGCTGTTTGTGCTGTGCGTACTGGATGTGGTAAAAGTCAAACTTCACGAAGAATAATAGAAATTTTAATGAAAAAAGGGTTGCGTGTTGTAGCTGTTCGTCATCCTATGCCTTATGGTAATTTAATCGAACAAAAAGTACAACGTTTTGCCACAGTAGAAGATTTACAGAAACATCACTGTACTATTGAAGAAATGGAAGAATATGAACCCCATGTAGTTCGTGGTAATGTAATTTATGCTGGAGTAGACTATGAAGCTATATTGCGAGCTGCTGAGAATGACCCTGATGGTTGTGATGTGATACTATGGGACGGTGGTAATAATGATTTTCCCTTTTATAAACCTGATTTAATGGTTGGTATAGTTGATCCGCTTCGTCCTGGTCACGAAATCAATTATTATCCTGGAGAAGTTGTCGCTAGAATATCAGATATAATACTTATCAATAAGATAGACTCTGCAAGCTTAAATGACATTAATACTGTAAGAACTAATATTAGAAATATTAATCCTAATGCTATAATAATAGATGGAGCATCTCCTATATCTGTTCAGGATCCTTCGCAAATAAAAGGTAAACGAGTTTTAACAGTAGAAGATGGACCAACCCTCACCCATGGTGAAATGAATTTAGGTGCTGCTACTTTAGCTGCTATGAAATTTGGTGCTGCTGAAATTGTAGATCCACGACCATACATCGTCGGTAAAATAAAAGAAACATTCGAAAAATATCCTCATATCGGGACCCTATTACCTGCTATGGGTTATGGTGAAGAACAAATAAAAGATCTAGAAGCTACTATCAATAATACTCCAGCAGATGTAGTAATTAGCGGTACTCCTATAGATTTATCGAGAGTAATCAAAGTCAACAAACCTATCGTTAGGGTAGATTATGAACTTCAGGAAATAGGTGATCCTACCTTCGATGATATACTTGAGGAATTTGTCAAAAATTTTAATTTAAAAAAATAATATAAAAAGCGGCTATTAGCCGCTTTTTTTTTAATAAAAAAATATATGAAAAAAAATCTGGTAAGTATAAATGACTTCACTAAAGATGAAATTCTTCATGTTTTAGAAATGGCAAAAAAATTTGAAGAAAATCCAGATAGGAGTATATTAAATGGCAAATTGATAGCTGTACTTTTTTATGAGCCTTCAACACGTACACGTCTTAGTTTCGAATCAGCTATTCAGAGATTAGGCGGTAGAATTGTAGGTTTTTCAGAAGCTACCAATACTAGTATACGCAAAGGGGAATCTTTAGGAGATACCATTAGAACCATCAATCAATATACTGATATGATAATTATGCGAAATCCTTATGATGGCAGTGCACGTTATGCTAGTGAAATTAGTACCGTCCCATTTATAAATGCTGGTGATGGATCTAATCAGCATCCAACTCAATGTCTCTTAGATTTATATAGTATTTTGCAAACTCAAAATACTCTAGATAATCTTAATATCACCTTTGTAGGTGATTTGAAATATGGCAGAACAGTGCATAGTCTTGTAAAAGCTATGACCGATTTTAATACTACTTTTCACCTTGTTTCTCCTTTAGAACTCAAACTACCAAGCGCAGTTAAATATTATATAAAAAAGAATAAATTACCATACTATCAATATGAAAAAATCGAAGATGCTATTCCCTTAAGTGATATTATCTATATGACTCGCATACAACAAGAACGTTTCGTCGATCCTGTGGAATATGAAAAAGTTAAGAATTCTTATATTTTACACGCTAATATGCTTACCAATGTGAAGCCCAATTTGAAAGTGTTGCATCCTTTGCCACGCGTCAATGAGATTGATCCGTCTGTAGACTCTACACCATATGCTTATTATTTTCAACAGGCAAAAAACGGATTGTATGTTAGACAAGCATTAATTTGTTATATGCTAGGGATAGAAGTTTAATAGATATAAAATTAATTATTTATGAAAGATAAATATAATAAAAAAGAATTAAAAGTTTCAGCATTAGAAAATGGTACTGTGATAGATCATATTCCTCAGGGAGTGGTTTTACAAGTATTACGTGCTTTACATTTAGAAAATTTCGATGATGCTTTTTATTTAGGTTCTAACTTAGATAGTAAAAAAATGGGGAAAAAAGGAATAATAAAAGTTAGTAATAAATATTTCGAAAAAGAAGATATAAATAAAATTGCTCTTATAGCACCGACAGCTACTATTATTGAAATAAAAGAATATGAAATTATTAAAAAAACTAAAGTAGAACTACCAAAAGAAGTCATAGGTTTAGTGAAATGCATAAACCCTAATTGTATTACTAATAATGAGCAAATAACTACAAAATTTGAAGTATTAAATGATTTTGATGATATAAAGTTTCGATGTTATTACTGTGAAAAAACTATGAAAAAAGAAAATTTAGAATTTCTTTAAAAAAAATTGTCACCATTTCGTTATTATATCTAATAATTAACTTAATAACTAATTGTCTGCATATAGCAAATAATAACTTTCAAAATTACTCCTTCCCTACCCTTTTTTTGCTTCACCTGTCTCACACACATACACCCTCTCAATTATAATTTATATATTAACAAAAAATTTTATTATTACAATATTAAGCTTTAAATTGTATACAATTAGTATTTAGTTGTCAAATAAATTATTTTTTAATAATATTTTATAGATTTTTCTTTTCAATAAATCTATGCTCACAGCCCAAAATCATCGAAAGCTATATTCTCTTGAGGCACCCCTAAGTTATCCAATAACTCAAGCACTGCATTAAGCATGGGTGGAGGTCCACAAATATAATATTCACACTCTTCTGGTTCTGAATGATCTTTTAAATAACAATCATACAAAACTTGATGAATGAAACCAATTGGACCATTCCAATTATCTTCTCGTTTGGGTTCAGACAGAGCAACGACAAATTTAAAATTTGGATTTTCTGCTTCTAAAAGTCTATATTGATCTATATAAAAAAGTTCTTTCAAGGAGCGTCCACCATACCAGAATGACACTTTGCGTTGAGTATGTAAAGTTTTGAAAAGATGAAAAATATGACTACGCATAGGAGCCATGCCAGCTCCACCACCAATAAAAATCATTTCTTTATCAGAATCTTTCAAATGAAATTCTCCATAAGGACCAGAGATTTTTACTTTATCACCTGGTTTCAAAGAAAAGATATAGCTAGAGCATATACCAGGAGGTACATCAATAAATTTATTTTTATTTTTATCCCAAGGTGGAGTAGCTATGCGTACATTTAACATAATAATATCATTTTCAGCAGGATAATTTGCCATAGAATAAGCCCTAAAAGTACTTTCTTCATTTATCATTTTTAAGTTCCACATACCTAACTTATCCCATTCATCTCTGTACTCATCTTCGACATAAATATCTTTTGCAAAATCAACTATTATGTTATCAGGTACATACAACTGAATGTATTCACCACTATTGAAATTTAAAATTTCTCCATTTGGCATTTTTAATATTAATTCTTTAATAAATGTAGCAACATTTTTATTAGAAATTACTTCGCATTCCCATTGCTTGACACCTAAAATAGTTTCTGGAATTTTTATTTCGATATTTTCCTTTACTTTTACTTGACATCCTAATCTCCAATTATCTAAAATTTGCTTTCTATTAAAAAATCCTATTTCAGTTGGTAAAATACTACCGCCACCTCTTAAAACTTGCACTTTACATAAACCACAAGTACCACTGCCACCACAAGCAGAAGGTAAAAATATAAAATTATCAGCTAAAGTCATTAAAAGGTTATCTCCAGGCTCAGTAGTTAATTCTTTTTCTCCATTAATAGTGATTTTCACTAGTCCTTTAGGAGTTAATTTTTCTTTAGCAAATAATAAACCAACAACTAATAAAATAATAATAGTGCCAAAAACCAAAAAACTTAACAAAATATTAGTAAATAAAGATATTAATATTATCATAGCTATTAAATTTTTAAATTGTTATACCCATAAAACTCATAAAAGCAATAGCCATTAAACCCGTAATGATAAAAGCTATACCATTACCTCTCAAAGGAGCAGGTATATTACTGTAAGTTAATTTTTCTCTAATAGCAGCTATACTCACTATTGCTAGCCACCACCCAATACCACTACCAAGAGCAAAAGATAAACTTTCATTAAAAGTCTGTAAGCCTCTCTCTTGCATAAATAATGAAGCTCCCATAATAGCACAATTGACTGCTATCAAAGGTAAAAAAATACCAAGAGAAATATAAAGTGTAGGCAAAAATTTTTCTATAACCATTTCTACTAACTGTACTATAGCAGCTATTACTGCTATAAAAACTATAAAGCTAAGAAAGCTAAGATCAACATCAGCCAATGAAGGATTAATAAAAGATAAAGCTCCAGGGGAAAGTAAATATTTATTAATAAAAAAATTGATAGGCACAGTGACTACTAAAACAAAAACCACTGCTATACCAAGTCCATTACTAGTTTTGACAGTTTTAGAAACAGCTAAATATGAACACATACCCAAGAAGTATGCAAAAATCATATTATCTATAAAAATACTACGAACAAAGATATTAATAAGCTCTTTCATAATTATTAATTTTTATCTGTCAATTCTTTATTTATACTACGATGCACCCATATTATTACACCTATTAAAATTAAAGCCATTGGAGGTAATATCATCAATCCATTATTCACGTAACCAAGATTATAAAGAGCCTGTGGTATTACATTATAACCCAAAATAGTTCCTGATCCTAGTAATTCTCTAAAGAATGCTACAATAATCAAGATCATACCATATCCTATGCCATTACCTACACCATCTAAAAATGAAGTCCAAGGATTATTATTACTCGCAAATGCTTCTAATCTGCCCATAATAACACAATTAGTTATTATCAATCCGACAAACACCGATAATTGCTTGCTAATATCATAAACAAAAGCTTTTAATAACTGATCAACAAATATAACTAAAGTGGAAATAATTATTAATTGCACTATTATACGTATCCTGGGAGGAACAGTTTTTCGAATTAATGAATAAATCAGATTAGAAAAACTTAAAACAAAAGTAACTGATAATGCCATAACTATTGCAGGCTCAAGTTTAACAGTAACTGCTAAAGCACTACAAATACCTAAGATCTGGACTATTATAGGATTATTACCACTAAAAGGCTCTGTGAGTATTTTTAAATTATTTTTAGAAAATACAGATTTGCCTCTTATTTTTTTGTCATTCATAATATTTTATATTATAACATTTGCAAAAATATAACTTTTTTAAAATTGTAGTAATTTATGATTTTTAAAAAATCTTTTAAAATGCAGATTTAATGGGTATTATAGCCTAAAAATGATATTTGGCATCTTTTTATTATTATATCACTTTCTAGGGATATAATTAATAAAATGCATCAACAATGATAGAGTATAACTATCATTTATTTAAATTTAAAGATTCTAAAAAAACTGAAAGTTTAATTCTGAAAATCCAGGGAAATAATATAATTGAATTAATTATGCGTGAAATTTATTTTTATTTACAATAGACAATAATAATTTAGCTTTTAAATAAATTTCCAATATATTATAACTAAATTATAATCAAAAATGAAACAAACAAATAATATTATAATATAATAAAAGTAGTTAGTTGTGTGGTTTTTCGGTAATATGAGTTTTTTTTAAGGGTTAAGATAATCGAGGATTTAATATATGTTTCAATTAACATATGTTATATTCACTAACTCTCTATACCGATACCATGCCCACCTGTCCGAGGATGC
>LFSZ01000053.1 GCA_001512885.1 Rikenellaceae bacterium DTU001 | reverse complement strand
TTTTGATAGAAATTAAAAAGGATCAACCCATAATATCTCATCTTCAGTATGACAAGAGTTTGCAATTTAGAGGTGATATAGAACCAATTACGGGTAGAGGTTATTTTGATATTGAGAAAAATACAGAATCGGAACCTAAAAATGAATACAAAAAAAATCCCGGTAAAAGTTTATCTAAAATAAATTATTTTTTTTCACCGGGTTCTATAATCAAACTAGAAAATAATAACACAATTTCCCTTAATTGGAATGGGATTTTAAAGGTCCACAATTCCAATAAAACCAACTGAAATTCACAAAATATACATTTTTATAATTAATTTTCAATTAATTATAAAAATCATTACCATATTACGAGCCACATATAAAGGCTAATTATGATATTAAAGGATTAAAATCTTTTTGAATATTTTTATAAAAATCGACTAGTAATTCAGAAGCTAATAAATAAGAATCATAAATGGTTCTCCCCATGCCAAGATAACATGCTATAGCAGATGATAGAGTGCACCCAGTGCCGTGACTATAATGAAATATATCTCTGACTCTTTCAAAATAATAAATACTTGTATGAGTTATTAGAGCCTCTCTGATAATATCACCCTCGAAATGACCACCCTTTAATAAAATTGCAGTATTCCATTCATTGCATTTATTTTTTGCAATTTTTACGGCTTCATCAAGAGAATTAATGCTTTGTCCAACCAATAATTCAAACTCATGCCTATTTGGCGTCACCAAATGAGCAAGAGGGAAAAGTTCTTGTTTTAATATTGTTAAAGATTCATTATCTAAAAACTGGGCACCACTGGTAGAAAATATCACTGGATCGATTACAATATTTTCATGTGGAAATTTTTTTAAACACTCTGCAATGATCATAATATTCTCCTTACTACAAATAGCACCTATTTTTATACTATTAATAGGAAAATAATTTATACAATTCTCTATTTGATATTTCAATAGATCTGGCGATACAGGTTCTATAGTAAATATTTTATTAAAATTTTGCACCGTAATACCAGTAATAGCAGACAAAGGCCAGCAATTTAATCGATCAGCGATTTTTATATCCTGCTGTATACCTGCTCCACCACTATTATCAGAAGCTGCTATTGTCAAAAAATAAATCATATTATTTTATTTGAAAAAAAAACATTTCCCTTTCCTGCATGTATACTGCTCTACACCTATATTCTTTAACCCATCACTATTGCAAAATTCTAAAAAGATGATTCTTTGTCATTTTTGATAGCACACATCAATCCACACATGGTGCAATGATCCTCCTCAGCACTTTCAGAATCAAGTTTTCTTTTTTTTGCAAGCTCTGGATCTATTGAGTTTTCGAAGATAGCTTCCCAATCGAGCTCACGACGAGCTTTTGAAATGATAAAATCTTGTTCTCTACTATTATTAATATTTTTAACAATATCTGCACTATGAGCAGCGATTTTAGCAGCGATAACGCCTTCTCTAACGTCGTCTACATCTGGAAGGCATAGATGCTCTGCAGGGGTGATATAACATAAAAAATCTGCACCATGAATAGCAGCTACTGTACCACCGATAGCACCTACAATGTGGTCATATCCAGGAGCAATATCTGTAACCAAAGGCCCTAATACATAAAATGGAGCGTCGCAACAAACTTTTTTCATCAGCTTTACATTAGCTTCTATTTCATCTAATCGCATATGTCCGGGACCTTCTACCATTACTTGTACACCTTTTTCTCTAGCACGCTCGACTAATTCTCCCAAAATTAATAGTTCAGCTATCTGACCTCTATCAGTAGCATCTTCACCACATCCAGGGCGCAAACCATCACCTAAACTAATAGTAACATCATATTTTGCACATATTTCCAATACTCGGTCAAATTGATCATACAAAGGATTTTCTCTATTATTTTCTATCATCCACCTTTTGAGTAATGAACCACCCCTACTGACTATACCCAAGACTCTTTTGTCATTATTCATAAAGGCTAGGGAAGACTTAGTAACTCCACAATGAAGAGTCATAAAATCTACTCCCATTTGTGCTTGATTTTTGATCTCAGCAAATAACTCTTCTGGATCTAATTGAGAAATCTCTCTATTCGCTGATAACAAATTTGTAATAACTGTATATATAGGTACGGTACCTACCATAACTGATGATTCATTAATAATTTTTGTCAAAATTTTGTTTAAATCGCCACCGGTAGAGAGATCCATAATGGCATTAGCACCATATTCCACAGCTATTCTCATTTTTTCTAACTCTTCCTTTAGATCGCAATGCTTACTAGATGTGCCAATATTAGCATTTATTTTTGTGGATAATCCATTGCCTATTCCCTGAGCAATAAATTTATGATTTATATTTTTAGGAATAACTATTCTGCCCTCAGCTATTTCATTTCTCAGCCATTCGGCATTCACGTTTTCCATATTTGCCACCTCTTGCATCTCAGGAGTTATTATTCCCTGTCGGGCTTTTTGTAATTGTGTACTCATGATTTATTATTTATTAATTTATTAATTTCTATAATTCTTTTTTCCAATTCATTAGTTTGCATTAAATATTTAACTAATGCGACATTTTGGGCACCAGTATTTATTACGTTTATTATATTGCTATTGTCTATGCCACCTATAGCTACCACTGGCACATTCGAAAATTGTAACACTTCCTTTAGTTGATCCACACCTACTGGTTTATCAGGTATAGCTTTAGTATTTGTTGGATAAATCGGCCCAAATCCTATATAATCTGGTTTTTTGCTCAATGCATCTTTAGCCTGCTTAATGGAATGAGTTGATAAACCTATCTTCATATTTCCAACAATTTTGCGAGCTTCTTCTATGGGTATATCATCTTGTCCTAGATGAAGGTAATCTGCTTCACATATCACAGCAATATCTGGACGATCATTAATAACAAAATTAGTATAAGTACCTCTAGTTATTTCGCGTATTTGCTTGCCAACTCTAATTAATTCCTTATCGGATAAGTTTTTTTCTCTCAATTGCAACATCCTAATCCTATGATATACACATTTCTCTGCAATAGTTTTATATGGTAGTTGCGGAGAAGTAATTATCACATATAATCCAAAATTTCTCATTGTTAACAGAATTTAAAAATATTCATATGTATTTTTTTATCAATCTTTATTTATTTTATTAATTATTAAATCAGCGACTTTTTTTCCTGATAATATCATACCACCAAAAATGGGTCCCATTCTGAAACTACCACTTACTCCATTTGCTGCCATACCAGTAACAAAAAGGCCAGGATATATTTCTTTAGTATTATCGATAGTAGAGTTTTCACCTTCATTTATAGATAGAGAACGCTCGCCAATTACTTTACCAGTCTCAGTATTTAATGTTATATTATTCTTTCGTTCTAGAGTGTGTGCCACAGCACAATCGTGCCCCGTACTATCTACGACAGCCTTTGCCATTATTACAAGTGGATCTACTTCTAAGCGTTCACGTACTACAGGAGCCCAATTAAGTACTATACCACAAACTTTATTGTCTAAAAAAACAACATCCTCTACTGAAGTACAATTAAAAATTTTTACACCCGCTTTAGTAGCATTATATATTAGAGCTGATGCGGCATGCACAGAATCTATTACATAAAAATCATTTTCAAATTCTCGATATTTTATTGATAATTCATCTAAAATATGAAGCGCCGCTCTTTGTACTACTATTTCATTAAACATCATGGCCCCACCCCACATACCACCACCTGGTGCAAGCTTACGTTCATATACGGCTACTTTATAATTATTTTTTGCTAAATAATATGAAGCTACTAATCCTGATGGTCCACCACCTACTATTGCTACATCCACAGATAGATATTGTTTTAATTTGTTGAAATAGGAATCTATGATTCCATTAGATACGATCTGTTCCATTTTTATCTTTTATTTTGAGATTTATTACTAAATAAATTAAAAGGGAATAAATTAAAGGATGAGATAATCATTTTTACTTCCCTACGCAGGTATTATCCTGATCAGGTATTAAAAGGGTATGATCTCAGCCAATAATTGGGCACCCCTAGTTTTAATATTGCAAAGATATGTAAAAATTTTTTATTTCAAAAAAATAAGCAATTAATTAGGAGTACATAATTATATACTAAAAAAATAATTATAATTCATTACATCGGCAACATCGCTCTCAGTAACAATCTAAAAAATATAAAAGCTGAAATGGATGCAAAACCTTAGAATTTCCAAATATTAATTTTTTTTAAATATTATTATTGGTTCTATAACGTTTTGTATGGATAAAGATTAAAAAAAGAGTAATTTTATAAAAAATTTGTTAATATTAGTTTATTAATTATAGTGTAGTTAAATATTAACCACAAAGTTCTCAAAGAATGGACAAAGAACACAGAGAAGGATGAAATTAAAAGGACTATAAATGGCACTTTGTGGACTTTGTGTAATA
>LFSZ01000080.1 GCA_001512885.1 Rikenellaceae bacterium DTU001 | reverse complement strand
CCTGCATTAATTAAATTAACTTAAATTTTATTTTAGTAAAATATTTTCTTGATTTTCAAAAAATTATTATTTTTGAAATATTTTTTGTGATATGAAGTTATTAAGAAAATATAAAGTCATTTTTATATTAATAACTATAAATTTTAAATTAAATTGTCAATATATTCCAGGTATAGAACAAACTGATTTGTATTTTGATAAATTAAAAAGTAAAAATATTGGTATTTTATGTAATAATAACAGTCAATTAAGAGATAAACATTTAATAGATTCTCTAATAATATATGGAACTAAGATTAAAAAAATATTTGCACCAGAACATGGCTTTTACATTAATCAGCCAGATGGTGAGAAAATATTCAATGATAAATACAAAACAATCAAAAAAAACTATATACCGATAATATCATTATATGGAGATAAATATAAGCCTACTCCATTTGATTTAGAAGGTATAGATATAATGTTAATAGATTTACAAGATGTAGGGGTTAGGTGTTTTACATACATAAGTACTGTTTATTATATGTTAGATGCATGTGCACAAAAGCAAATACCAGTAATATTGTTAGATAGAGCAAATCCAAATGGACATTTTATTGATGGACCAGTGCTAGATATGAAATTTGCTTCTTTTGTTGGTGTTGTACCGATACCACTTGTTTATGGAATGACATTAGGGGAGTTAGTTATGATGATAAATGGTGAACATTGGTTGCCATCGCGTGATACCTGTATGCTCGAAGTGATAAAATGTAAAAATTATACTCATGATTCATTGATTCAACTTAATTTTTCTCCTTCACCTAATTTACCAAATATGGCTTCTGTTTATGCTTATCCTCATTTAGTATTATTCGAAGGGACTAATATGAGTGTAGGTAGAGGTACAGACAAACCTTTTTTGCTTCTTGGCTCACCAGATTTTTGCATTGAAGATACTATTTTTATACCTGTATCTATTCCAGGTAAAGCTATCAAGCCACCTTTTGAAAACATGCAATGTAAAGGCATAAACCTTACTAATTTTTCTTTACATTTTTTAAAATATTATAGAAAAATTTATATGGATTTATTATTAGAAACTTATAAGTGCTATAATGATAAAGAAAAATTTTTTAAATTACCTTTTTTTGATAGATTAGCTGGTACTGATATATTAAGAAATCAGATAGTTCAAGGAGCATCTATAAATAATATTAGAGCTTCGTGGAAAATAGATCTAGAAAATTTTATGCAAATTCGTCAAAAATATTTATTATATGAAGACTTTAGCAAAGAAACCATGGATTACTAAAATAACAGAATATCCTGATAAAAAATTGTGTTGGTTTTTATTTGTAATCGCCATATTGTTATATTTACCCACAATCACCTTTGATTATACATTGGATGATGCACTCGTAATGACTGGAAATAAATATACCCAACAAGGAATAAAAGGTACAAAGGACATTTTTACTCATGATTTATTTGAAGGTTTCTTTGGTGAAGGGAAACAAATAGTAGCTGGCGGTCGCTATCGTCCATTTACTCAATTTATCTTTGCTATTCAAAAAGAACTCT
>LFSZ01000010.1 GCA_001512885.1 Rikenellaceae bacterium DTU001 | reverse complement strand
AATTTTGGTATTTTCCCATTTTAATATATCAGCTACCTTCATATTTGGCTCCTTTTTTTGAACAATCTTTATCGAATACATTTTCGCCCCAAATTTTAGCTAGAATCTTTTTTGCTTGCTCGGGATCAGTTAAGTTTTTATATTGAATAAAAACACAATCAGATATATGAGCTACGTTATTAGTAATATCTTCTGCTAAGGTTTTGCAATTAGGCGCCCCACATAATCCACAATCTACATTAGGCAAAAAACACATTATATCTCTGATGCGTTCTAATTTTTTGATAGCTTTTTCTAAATCATTATCCAGATTCATTGGGCGAGGTTCTATATTAGTTATACTAATTTTATCTATTAATAACTTTTCAATCTCTTTGTTTAATTTAATATTTTTCTTTTTTTTAATAGATTGCGAAGCACGTTTATATAAATTTTCTACTGTAAGAAATCTATTTTTAGTGCAAAGAATTCCCCCAGCGCAACTTTCATCACAAGCTCTTAATTCTAAAAAATCTACATCTTGAATTTCATCATTTTCTATTTTTTCTAAGAAATCACAGACATTTACTATTCCATCAACGGCAAAAGATCTTCCTTTCACATATTGGGCTTCACCTCGAGTGAGGCTCCAAGTGATAGCCATAGGAGGTAATGAAGTGGTTTGTATTTCCATTAATTCTTCTTCGGTATAATGATTACTATTACATTTATTCATAATCATATTAAAAAAGCTATTCATGTTAATGACTCCATTAATCACACTTTTTTCTTCGCCCACAGGACTTTTGATAGCAGCTATTTTTGCTGCACAGGGAGTAATATAAAAAATACCAATTTCATCAATGCTAAATCCTTGCTTTGTGAAATCATCTATAATAATTTCTGCAGTTAAATCTTTTGGGGTGCGTAACTTAATAATATTTTCTGTAAGAGATGGAAATCGAACCTGTATAAGTCTAACAATAGCGGGGCAAAATGATGAAATTAAAGGTTTAATATTAGATTTTTTTTGATAATTAACAATTTGATTTCTTAAAAATTCAATAGATTGTTCTACTTCATAAATATGAGTAAAACCAAGTTCATAAATAGCTTTGTAAATTCGTTTAATAGATAAATTGTCGGGAAACTGACCAAACATGACTGAAGGAACTAGAGCAACTTTAATTTTATACTTATTTAAAGCTGATAGGTCATCTTCTTTAATCTTAATAGCATTTATTGGACAAGCTCTAAAGCATTCACCACAATCTATACATCTATCTGGATATAAAACTGCTTTGCCTTTTCTCACACGTAATGCATGAGTAGGACAGACTCTCATACAATGAGTACAACCTACGCATATAGATCTATCTATTTCTAAAGCATGAGAAAATATTTGATTTTTTGACATAGATTAAAGATAATTTATTAAAATAACTTCTGTTCCTTTATTAACTTCGCTACTGATGTGCATATAATCAGTATTTTTTTTCATATTAGGCAACCCCATACCAGCGCCGAAACCTAATTCACGAACTATAGGTGAGGCAGTAGAATAGCCTTGTTCCATAGCTTTATTAATATCTGGTATGCCAGGGCCTTCATCTTTAAAAGTGATTTTTATTTTTTCAGTATCGATTTCTACAGTTATCACACCATGATATGCATGAGCTACTATATTAACTTCTCCTTCATATAAAGCAATCACGACTTTTTTAATAATTTTATGGTCAATATTTAATTGTTTTAGTACTTTTTTCACTTCGCTACTACATTTACCTGCATTACTAAAATCGCCACCTTGTACTTTATATGTTAAAATCATATTCTATTTAGTATATTGGTTTTACACCGAGATTATACAGTATACCAGAAACTTTAAAAACTGAATATGGACTTTGTATTACAAGTATTTTATTTTCATTGGCTAATTTAATAATATCAGTATTTATCATTTTATTTCTAGCATAAATCACATATTTTATTTCAGCAAGTTCACAAGTTCTAATAGTCTGAATATTGTTTAGTCCAGTTATTAATATTACATCTTCTTTATCTATAGTTAGTACATCACTCATCAGGTCTGATGAAAATCCATATTCGACTTCAT
>LFSZ01000048.1 GCA_001512885.1 Rikenellaceae bacterium DTU001 | reverse complement strand
TAAAATTAAATATTGGAACATATTTTTGCAAATAGTGGCAGATTTATTAAATGGAGCCAAATACTAAAATTAAAGAATGATATATTATAATGTATGATAAATGTAGAAAATAAATTTTTATATTACAAACTTTATTTAATTTTGTTTAAATATTTTTTTATGAAAAAAGAAAATCGTGCTGTTTTTCCAGGTTCTTTTGATCCAATTACTCGAGGGCACAAGGACGTTATATGTAGAGCTGTACCTTTATTTGATAAAATTTATGTAGCTATTGGCCAAAATGCTAATAAAAAATATATGTTTCCTCTTGATAAAAGATTGCAATGGTTACAGATTATTTTTAAAAATATTCCTACAATAGAGGTTTCTTGTTTCGATGGTTTAACAATAGATTTCTGTAAAAAACATAATATCAATTTTATATTAAGAGGTCTGCGAACCTCAGCTGATTTCGAATTTGAACGCCAAATAGCACAGATAAATAAGCAGCTCGATAATGAAATTGAGACAATTTTTCTTTTGACACATCCTATTTATACTCCACTAAATTCATCTATCGTTAGAGAAATTATTAGTTTTAATGGTGATATTAGTAATTTCGTGCCAGAGGATATTTTAAATGATATTATTACTACTTATCAAAATATTTATAATACCTAAGCGTTATTTTTATATGCGCATTTATTTTTTTATTTTTTATTTTTTTTTAAGTTTTTTTGTTTTTAGCCAGGTTACAACGATAGAAGGTAATTTCAAAAGTGCTCAAGGTAAATGGCTTAGATTATATGCTGTGCAAGATTTCATTACATACTCCGATACTTTGTTAGCTAAAACTAAAATTGATTCTTCTGGCAATTTTTTAATTAATATCAAAGTGCCTAAAACTAAAGTTTATTATGCTTATTTCAAAGTTAATGATTTACGTAGCAATGATCTATATATCGAAGAAAATAAAAAATATTATATCGTTTTCGATTCACTCAATTTTGAAATTTTGGATACATATACTTCATTTTTGACTAGTTTGCGTCTTTATTTTGAATTACAGAATGTTGATACTAATGATCTGAATTATAAAATTACTCAATTGAATATAATGCTAAATAAATTTTATGCTGAAAATATAAAAGTTGAATCTGAACGAGCGGGTAGTTTATTAAATAAAATACCTAAAGATAAAATTGATAGTCTAGAAAGCATATTATATACTAAATTTGCAAATTATAATCATCCATATTTTCGCGATTATTTACAATATGCTATTGCAGAAATCAAATTAATTTCAAGATCTTATGATAAATTAGAAATTTTTAATCAATATCTATGGTCGCACCGCCCCATTTATGATAATGTGCAATTTATGAGCTTCTTTATTAATTATTTTAAAGATTTTATTATTAATTCCAATAAAATTAAAAATCGAGATTTAATTTCTAATATAGAATGGAAAGTTAATTACACTGCCTTATTAGATTCTTTAGGTAAGGATACGTTATTACGAAATGAAGTAACTCGAGAGCTAGTGCTTTTGCAAAATATTGTTGATTGGGCTAATATGAAATTATTTACTATAGATAGCTTAAAAAAATTATTAGATCAATTTTATATAAATACTAAATTTGATCATCATCGACTTATCATCCGAAATATTCAACGAAATATGTTTACTATTAATAGGGTAGATTTATCTGAGATTCCACTTTTGTCTAAGAATAATGATACTATTTTTTTAAAACAATTTAATACTGATTTTATACTATTATATTTTTTTACTTCTTGGTGCAGACCTTGTATTAAAGAATTAGTGACTCTAGATGCCATAGCTCCAGATATTTGTAATAAAATAAAAATAATAGCTATCTCTGCTGATAGAATTCCTATTAATTTTTATTATTTTACCCAAGATTATTCACTTCAAAATATAGATCTTTATTATTTTAATCAACATTACGAATTATTAGAAAATTTAAAAATTGTTGTTTATCCGCAATCTATTTTATTAAATAAAGAAGGCTACATAATAAATGCTGCTATGCCCGATATCAAAAATGGCCTAATAGAATATTTATATAATATTTTTTAAGCTAACATAATTGATTAAAAACAATAAAAAATATAATTTTTTATATTATAAAAATTTATTAGTTTTGCAAAAATAAATTGGCGGGATAGCTCAGGTGGTTAGAGCGACGGATTCATAACCCGTAGGTCGCGAGTTCAACTCTCGCTCCCGCTATTAGGATATATATTTTTTTAAAATTTTACGGGGCGTAGCGCAGTTGGCTAGCGCACTTGCATGGGGTGCAAGGGGTCGTCCGTTCAAGTCGGACCGCTCCGATAGATAGGAGAGGATGTATGAACCTCTCCTATCTTTTTTTTGTATTAATCATTATTTTATTATCAAATTTTAAATTTTACATTTATATTTGCAAAATATTTTCAAAAAATAAATCTTATGGATGCAGTTGTCATTATAACCATTTTACTTTTCTTAGCTTGTGTTGTCGGGCTTGGATTGATCTTTAGAAAAGCAAATTATAATTTTTGGTTTGTTTTTGTACCAGTATATAATTTAGTAGTATGGGCAAAAATAATAGGCAAGAAATGGAGCTGGGTAGCATGGAGTCTAGTACCATTTATTAATATATTTGTTATGATGCTTATGATGATAGAGCTATTGAAGGGTTTTAATCGCTATACTATATTAAATCAAGTTTTGATCATACTTTTTCCGTTTGTTTATTTACCATATTTAGGTCTTATAAAGGATGGATACATTCCAGTAGAAGAGCAAAAAGTTAAAAAACTAACTAAAACTCAAGAATGGATAGAAGCCATAATCTTTGCTGTGGTAGCAGCTACAATTATTAGAATGTTTTTCTTAGAAGCTTATACAATACCTACAAGTTCAATGGAAAAAACTATGCTTGTTGGTGATTATTTATTTGTAAGTAAAATTCATTATGGTATTCGTATTCCTAATACTCCGCTCGCTTTCCCTTTTGCTCATAATATAATGCCACTTACTAAGACAAAACCATCCTATTCTAAATTAATACAATTGCCTTATTATCGATATCCTTCTTTAGAAAAAATCGAAAGTAATAAGTTAATAGTATTTAATTTCCCAGAAGGTGATACTGTGATCATAGCTGAGCCTGCAATGAGCTTTTATACTATTGCCAGAAGTTTTGCTGTACAAATGGCTAAAAGTAATGGGCTTACAGAAAAAAATTATCAGAAATTTTATGATGCTGCTCGCAAATATTTATTGCAAACAGAAAAGATAACAGTTCGCCCAGTAGATAAAAGAGATAATTACATTAAAAGATGCATTGGTACCCCTGGAGATACTATTCAGATAATTCATAGAAAAGTTTTTGTAAATGGTAAACCTATGCCTTTTTCTAAATATATTCAATTTGATTACATTGCTAAGCTACAACCTGATAGATATTTGTCTATTGAGCAAATAATGTCAACGGGGATTTCTAGAGAAGATGCCAGACAATCTGCTCCAAAAGCTCAATATTATGGTTATCCCCCTAATGTTTTAATTTTACCAATGACTGATGAGATAAAAGATAAATTTTTAAAGAAATTCGGTGCTATCTTAGCTGAACCTTTAAAGATAAGTGAAGACACTACTTGGGACTATTCTATCTTTCCTCACGATCCTAAATATCCATGGAATAAAGATAATTTCGGCCCTATTGTAGTGCCTAAAAAAGGTATGAGCGTCAATATAGATACAAATAATTTATGCTTTTACGAACGTATCATTACAGCTTATGAACACAATAAATTATATGTGCAAAATGGCTCAATCTTTATCAATGATCAACCCACCAATACGTATACTTTTCAGATGAATTATTATTTTGGTATGGGAGATAATAGGCACAATAGCTATGATTCGAGATTCTGGGGCTTCATACCAGAAGATCATATGGTGGGTAAGCCAGTTTTTGTATGGTTATCTCTAGACAAAGATTATTCTCTATTCGATGGTAAAATCAGATGGAAAAAACTTTTCAGAGTACCGAAGTGAAACTAGATTGAAAAAAAATATTGCACATTATATATATATTCCAATAAATCACGAGAAAGTCAAGAGTAGAGATTCGACATACATTATTTTTTCAAAAATCATCAAATAAAGATAGTTGGTTAACATTGCTTTTTGATGTTTGAGTTTTATTATTTAATAATTTAACGTCAGAATTTTCTTTTTTATAGAAATAATGTAATGTATGATGATCATTATTTTGAATAAAATCTTTAATTACAGTTTTTATAAACTTATTAGGAGTGTAGCCACACATATTACAATATTCTTCAAATTTTTTTGCTGTTTTATATGAAATAGAAAAATTATATTTTTTAAATTTAGATTTTTTTCTAGGCATAGTCTATTGTTTTAATATATCATTAATATCTTGCATGATTTTGTACAAAAAGCTTTCACATTTAGTTTGGTTACTACTCTCGATATAGATACGAATGATAGGCTCTGTATTAGAAGGTCTCAGATGAATCCATGTATCGTCATCATCCATAAATTTAATTCCATCTATGTTTATAAATTTTAAATGTGAATTTCTTTTTTGTATTTCATCTAAGATTTTATCAACAGTAATATTCATGTCCTTAGTTTCTATTTTAGATTTTATCATGTAATAATTAGGATAATATGATCGTATGACAGATACAGGTTTTTGTTTTTCTGCTAAAAAACTAAGAAAAAGAGCTATGCCTAATATGGCATCTCTACCATAATGCAATTCTGGTAATATAACCCCTCCATTCCCTTCTCCACCTATGACTGCACCGACTTCTTTCATCTTATTCACTACATTTATCTCCCCAACAGGAGTATAATAAATAGGACAATTATACTTGTCTGCAACATATTTTACAGCTTGTGTAGTACTCATGTTTACGACAACTGGACCCGGTTTTTTTTCTAAAACATAATCGGCAATAGCTACGATGGTATATTCTTCGCCAAACATTTCACCATCCTCACATACAATAGCTAATCTATCAACATCGGGATCAACAGCAAAACCGACATTAGCTTTGTTCATTTTAATAGTAAAAGATAATTGTGAAAGATTTTCTGGTAATGGTTCTGGATTATGCTCAAAAAGTCCATTTACTTCTTCGTTTAAAAAAGTATAATTTTCGATCCCTAAAGCATCAAAAAGTTTTTTAATAGCTATACTTCCAGTACTGTTAATAGTATCAACGATAATTTTAAAATTAGATTCTTTTATTAATTGAGTCTTAATATATGGTAGTTCAATGATTTTTTTTATATGATAATCTATAATATCTGTAGCAGAATAAACTTGACCAAAATATTGTTCTTTTACTAAATAAAAATCTTCATTATTATTAGCTATATATTCTATTTCTTTTAATATTTGTTCAGTGATAAATTCACCATTCTCATCAAAAAATTTAAGAGCGTTCCAATTTTGAGGGTTATGGCTAGCAGTTATCATGATACCAGCCTGGCAATTGAGGTGTGGAATAGCCATTTCTAAAGTAGGTGTGGTACTATAGTCAGCATCATAAACATTTATTCCTGAACAAATCAAACTATTTATTACTAGTTGCTTTATAGCATTACCAGAAACTCTACCGTCTCTACCAACTAAAATACTAGGAGTGATATTTGGATATTTTTTATTAATAACACTAGCAAAAGCCAATGTATATTTAACTACGGTTATAGGATCTAAACCATCTGCATCACCAATAGTACCTCTAATTCCTGAAATTGATTTTATAAGTGACATAATTAATTTTTAGCTTTACCTTGATTAGCGACTTTATCTATCGCAGTTTTCAATTTTTCTTCATCAGCCAAGAAATATCTTTTTTTAGGCTCGAGATTATTATCTAATTCATATACTAAGGGAATCCCTGTAGGAATATTGAAGTGTAATATTTCATCTTCACTCATTTGGTCTAGATATTTTACTACTCCTCTCAGACTATTACCATGTGCAGATATTAAGACACGTTTGTCTGCTATTAGATCATATTTTATCTGATTTTCCCAAAGTGGGATCACTCTTTCTACTGTGTCTTTTAGTGATTCACCAAGCATATATTGTATATTATCTACATCTGCATATCTAGCTTCTTTTCTCATCTCAGCTATCTCGTCCTCTGATAATAATGGAGGTCTCACATCATAAGCTCTTCGCCAAAGCAATACTTGTTCTTCACCATATTTAGCTGCCATTTCAGCTTTATTGAGGCCTTGTAATTTGCCATAATGTTTTTCATTCAGTCGCCAAGTTTTTATTTCTGGTAACCACATTCTATCCATTTGTTCTAAAATAATCCAAAGTGTTTTGATAGCTCTATTCAGTACAGAAGTATATGTGATATCAAAGTCAAATCCATTTTCTTTCAATACTTTAGCAGCTTCTATTGCTTCTAGCTCACCTTGTTGAGTTAATGGTACGTCTGTCCACCCTGTAAATATATTGGCACGATTATATACACTTTCACCATGCCTGACAAGGACTAATGTTTTCATATATTAATTAAGTTGTTATTTAGTTGAGTTTATTAAATCAATTTTGTATTTATTTACAATATATTGTTGTAAATCAATATAACTCATGTTAGCAGTTTGCTCCGTACTATCTATTGTAACTAAAATTTTCATAATTTCATCGCTATCAATTATAGCACCTTTATTTGCACTATCTATAAGTGATATTAAATAAGGATATTCATTATAAGCAATACTTTTGTATGCATCGAAAAGTGATAAAGCGACTTTTCGCATTGTGTCTTCTATTTTAAAAGGGTTTTGATATTTACTATTGATAGAGTCAATAATTAGCTGGTACTCTTTCAAGATAGATTTTAAAGTATCAATATTTGCATTATCATAAATAGCATTATAGAGTTTAGATTCATATTGTAAAATAAGTTTTTGATCATTTACTATCTGATTATTATATTCTATCACTTGGCTAGTATTTATTTTTTTGCAAGAGCCAAATGTCATTATTAAAATGACTAAAAAGATTATTTTCGACAAATTATGATTCATGATTATAAATTTTTTACAAAGATAAATAAAAAAAGATAATAAAAAATAATAAATATATAAATAGTTAGAGTATTTCAATATTTAAATGACAATTAAAAAATTACAATTGACAATGAAGAATACGAGATTTTAAATAAAAAAATAAGTAATTTATTATATTAATTTATAAAAAAGTATAAATAAGCTACGCGTTACAAAAATTTTGAAGTTTAATTAATAATAACTTTCACATAAATATTATGATTTCTTCAGATTGTTGCTTTATTTTATATACTAAAATATATTTTTTCGAAATTTTCAAAAAATTCATCATGTATCAATCCATTGCTTGCTATTATTTCTTTAGCAAATAAAGCTTCCTCGCCACCAGTGAAGTTAGTAATTTTACCACCAGCTTCTTGTACAATAATAATGCCACCAGCCACATCCCAAGGACATAAACCATATTCATAAAAGCCATCTACTCTGCCACAAGCTGTCCATGCCAGATCAGCAGCAGCACTACCTAATCTACGCACTCCATGAGATATTTTGATAAGATGATAAAAGAAATCCACATAATTTTTTAATTTGTCAAACTCTTGATAAGGAAAACCTGTAGCCCACAATGAGCTATAGAGATCTGGAGTTTGTGATACTTTTATAGTTTTATTATTTAAAAAAGCTCCGAGACTTTTAATAGCATGAAACATCTCTTTGTGTATAGGATCATAAACTATGCCCAACATTAATTCTTGCTCTATAGTTAGAGCTATACTAATAGTATATAAAGGAAAATTATGAACAAAATTGGTAGTACCATCTAATGGATCGATGATCCAAGTAAGCTCATCCAATATTTCTACACTATTAAACTCCTCACTTAGAAAAGTACTATTGGGTAATAACACTGATAGTCCATCTATCAATCTGCTTTCAGCAGTTTTGTCTACATAAGATACTAAATTACCTGGAGTTTTTTCCTCGACTTTATTATGATCAAAATTACGTCTTTCTGATATTATAAATTCTCCGACTTCTTCTACTAATCCAAGTACATGTGGCAATAAATATTCTACCAAACTTTTATTTTTCATCATTTAATATTTTTGCTATTATTATATTTTTATCTAATTTTTCTAAAAGTACATTTGAAATTTTATTGATTAGATTAGCGTCATAATGAGTAGCTACTCGGATATAATTTTCAGTATATCCATATATAAAATCATCTTCAATTTTAGCTTCCCATAGCACTTTAGATGTAGTATTTAAGAAACTATTGTAAAAATTTTCTTGTTTTTCTTTACTTAGTTTTGTTAATATCTTTGATCTTTGTTTTTTTATATTAGCTGGTATTTTATTTTTAAAATTAAAAGAATTAGCTAATGGTCTATCACTGTAAGGAAATACGTGTAGGTATGCTATAGGTAAATCTTTTAAAAGATCGAACATATTTCGAAAATCCTCATCAGTTTCATCGGGGAAACCAACTATCACATCATTAGCTATAAAGGCATCAGGTATTGATTTTTTAATTTTATAAATCAATTTTACAAAATAATCGATTGTATATCTACGTTTCATTGATTGCAATATCCTATCACTACCATGCTGTAAGGGTATATGAAAATGTGGCATAAAAGCATCTGATGATGCTACAAGCTCTATTATTTCATCGCTTAATAAATTCGGTTCGATAGAGCTAATGCGAAATCTTAATGGATAAGATTGCTTGCTTATAGTATAAAGCAAATCTGCAAAACTAAAATTTTGATTTACACCGTAGTCACCTATATTTATTCCTGTAAAGATTACTTCTTTTATACCTTTATCTACTAAAAAGTCTAATTGATTTAATATGTCTTTTATCTCAGCACTACGACTCCTACCTCTCACATATGGGATAGTACAATATTCACAAAAATAATCGCAACCATCTTGAATTTTTAGAAAAGATCTAGTTCTATCATAAGTACTAAAAGCTGGAATAAATCGAGAGTTGAAAATCGAATCATTTATTGCTTCATTTTCAATGATTTCTGGTAAAAACATCTTTTCTTTATTACCTAAGGCCCAATCAGTCTTTTCTAAAATTGAAGAATTTTGAGATAAATTATCTACCATACAACCAATAAGGGCTATTTTAGCTTTTGGATTGGCATTTTTAACCTTGTTTATTAGCTGTCGAGTTTTTTTATCAGCAGTAGCTGTAACTGTACAACTGTGAATCACATAAATATCTGCATCATCATCAAAAGAAACGATTTCGTACTGTCTTTGACGAAATTTATTTAATATAGATGATGATTCTGCAAAATTTAGCTTACAACCTAATGTGTGAATAGCAACCCTTTTATTTACAGCCATTAAACTTTTTATTTATTGCAAAGTTAAAAAAAATAACTACTTATAAAAAAAAATAAAACTATCACATTGTATTCTTTAAAATGTAAATAGAACATTAAAAGTGTTAAAAGAATGTCGACCTTTATGTTACACCAAAACATATAATGATTTAAGAAAAATTGTTAGTGTTCAGAATAACAGCGAAATTTTTTTGGATTGGGCAATGATAACATTTTTAAATGTTTAAATATACACAGGACTTGCTCTCAAGTCTCTGTATACATACCACGCTCGTCTGTCTGATGATGCGAGATTGAGCATCCTACCTACATCGGGCAC
>LFSZ01000004.1:17748-18090 GCA_001512885.1 Rikenellaceae bacterium DTU001 | reverse complement strand
TTTAGAACCTGATGATTTTTTATTTAAGTCACTATATTTAGTATTGTAGTATTGTTTAGCTTTTTCATCGCCAGCATAAACAGGTGGAGTGGGAGGTTTAGATTTCTTCTCATTTTGTAGAGCAATGATATGTTCCCATTCAGGTGGATTTTTTAGCAAATTATCTAATCTACTTATTAGCAGTTCTATTTCTTTCTTTTCTTGAAGATCCTTAATATTATTAAGTGATACTGTAGGAATGATGAAATATAACTCAAAAGCAAAAACTATAATATCTACTGTAGATTTAGCTTCTAAAGAGCTAATTTGTACATTTAAAATTTGTGGATTAATTTTTAGATA
>LFSZ01000004.1:0-17577 GCA_001512885.1 Rikenellaceae bacterium DTU001 | reverse complement strand
CAAACATATGAATCATTACCTGTTTTATAATAATCACATTCACCGTGTATCCATACTATACTATTATCTGTTCCAGTACCATGTGTAGTAATAGTAACTGTACGCAGTGATGTACCTGTAAAATATGGGGCAGTGGATTGTCCATAGCTAATTTCCTGATTATAAAAATCACCAGTTAGTTTCAATGAATAAGTTCCATCTGATGTAGATCCATCATAGGTAGGGGTTTTAGTAGCTAGTTCAGCTCGTATTGTACCCCCACTATTAGCACCAACAATAGCAGCACTATTAGTATAATCTAAATAACTATATCCAGCAATTGCAGCAGTATATTCATTGCCCCAATAAGAATATGCTTTAATAGCAGCATCTATACCAGTATTAGACCAAGAAGTACCGCCATTAGTACTACCACTTGTCCCATATCGATAGCTATAAATACCAGCTTTACCAGCACCATAGCTAGTGCTGGGTCTGTAAACATACATTTTATAATTATCATTTGGTGTAGCACCAATACCAATATTTTTATTAGCATTTTCTATGATGTCAGTACATACTCCATTTACCCCATCTGATTTAATAAGATAATTGGTAGATGAGCAATTAATTAATCCTGAGATATTACCAGTAGCGAAACGAACCCATTGGTTACCATTCCAGTAATAATAACCAGGCGTCACATCTCCAGTAGTAGCTGTATTATAAACTAATAAACTAGTAGCAGGAGAAGTGATAGGTGCTGCTGAGCTAGTACTAGTAAGTGATACGCGTGGTATTAGAAGTCCTTTATCAGAAAACTGAATTTCTAAACCAGCAGATGCATCAGGCGTGAAAAGACTAGATCCAATTCCTACATTTTGTGCTTTGACTTGCATAAAATAAAGCAACCAAAATGAAACAATAAACAATAAAACCTTTCTCATATATTATATATTTTATTTTGTTTATATTTTTAGCTAAATTAATTATTTTGATATATAAAAATTTTATTAAAAAATATTATTATTGAAATATAGTTTGAGTTAATAATTTACATTTAAATCTTTATTAATCAAACGTCTAACATAATATATAATCTAAAAATTAGATAATTGTAATAAACAAATAATATAAGCATAAACTGGGACACTGATTATACATACTTATTGCTAATTTAAATATACATTAAACAAGCTAGTTTATAAAAAAAGATATTTACTTTTTACAAAATCATCAACTAAACATTTAACTAACAATATCAACTTTTATGTTTAAATTCAATTTTGGTTTGAGAAATGTATATACCCATAATTACTATTATCACACTAATGAGCTTAGTATAATGAAACTTTTCTGTGCCCATAATAATAGAAATAGTAAGAGTAATTATTGGTATTAAATTAGCAAATATAGATGTTTTATTTACACCAATTTTTTTAACTACATAAGCATATAATATGTAAGCAAGACCAGTAGCTAAAATAGATAAAATAAGCAAATATGTAATATATCTAGCATTCCATTGCATTGTTAATAATTCTTTTCCGCTAAATAAAACAAATGGTAAAAAATATATTGCACCTATAACTGTTTGCCACATTACTATTAATAAACTATTATATTTTTTAATGAGTGAAGATAAATAATAATTATAAAAAACAGCAGAAAAGATAGCTAATAACAATAATAAAACCCCCTCTATACTGATTTCACTTAATTTGCCACTACCTCCTATTGCTAAAATTATACCAAAGATCGTAATTAATGTACCGATGATCTGATTTAACTTTAAAGGTTCTTTTGCCAAAAAAAACATAGTGATCTGAATAAAAAGTGGTATCATAGCAATAAATAGCGATACAAGTGTGGGGCTAGTATATAAAAGTGCACCATTCTCACCAATAAAATATAAAAAAGGTTCAAAGAGAGCTAATAATAAAAGCTTTTTGTAATCTTCTTTATTGATTTTTATAGATAATTTTTTGATTTTAATAGCTAATAAAAGAGCAATACCTCCTAATAAAGTTCTCAGAAAAATTAATTGATGTGGCATCAATCCAGCAGTTAATAAAATCTTAGAAAATACAAAGGTGCTACCCCATATTAGCATAGTTATGATGATAGCTACATATACTCTGAGCATACTTAAAAATTATTAGTAACAAAAATAAGATTTTTTACATTAATATAATTTACAACTAACAACCTACAACAAACATTTTACTCGATTACTCCATTTGCTCAACTATTAAACTGATTTACTTCATATTATATTTGAGATATTTGTGTAATTAACTAATAATCTATGTGTTAGTGTATCTTATTACATATTTATTATTCGCCAATCTACAGGGAAGTAATTATTAAACCTATCATCATCTATAATTTTAATCCATCCCAATGCTAGATTGAGATATTTTACCAAATAAATCCCTTTATCTGTATTTAGTTTAAATGATTTTTTTTGTAAATATGATAGAGCATCTGATATATTCAAGTGTAACTGTGGTATGGAATTTGATGTATATATAGAGAGTGCAAACTGCGGTGAAGGTATTTTTTTATTTTCGTGTATAAATGTTGTACCCACATTTAATACTTTGCCATTAAAAAAAAAGCCCTTCCAGTCCATCCATTTTGCTATTGATGAGCTAATCAAACTAATATTTTGCCTTATTTTTTTTAATTCTATTTCATCATTAAAATCAATAAAATTTTCGAAATCTATGTGAGGTGGAGCTTGTAGTCTAATAGAAGATTGATTTTTTTTATTGTAGTTAAAATTTTGAAACTTAGATTGCTTATTTTCTATTTTTCTGAGAATAACATAATAAAAACCTTCGGATTTAGTAAGATGTGGAAAAAATCTATAGCCATATTTAGATTTTATGATACCCCATTGATCGGGTATTGATAAATGAACCTCTTCAAATCCATGAGAAATCAACCATTTTGCTATATCTTCATTTTCTTCGGAAGTATATGAGCAGGTGCTATAAATCAAATAACCATACAAAGGAATGATAGGTATCAAATCTTTCAAAATTTCTTTTTGTCTATTGGCACATCTCTTTATGTATTCGATGGAAAAATGTTCTTGCCAATTTTCATATTTTCTATAAAAGCCACTACCAGTGCAGGGTGCATCTAAAATAACAAGGTCAAATTGATTTTGAAGACTATGAAAATCTGATATTTTAGCATTTGATACTATATTATTAGCTCTGCCCCATTTTATTAGATTATAATTCAATGTTTTTGCTCTGTTAGAGTTAGTATCATTAGACCACAAAACAGCATTATTGGATAAATTAGAATTTACAATTATAGATTTACCACCAGGAGCAGCAGCAATATCCAAAACTTTTATATCATTTGATAACTGTAAATTTTTAAAAATATAATCTATAAACATCGAAGCGGGGTCCATCACATAATAAGCACCCGCATACAATAAAGGATCTTTGTAAAAATCGGGTCTATCAGATAAATAATATGCATCACTACACCAGGATACTTCATCAGAAATATGCAAAAGATCAAATAATTGATTGATTTTTTTATAAGGATTTACTTTAATAGCAATATGAGGCTTTTCATTGAAAGAATATAAAAATTCTTTATGATTTATATCATAATATCTATTAATTGATTTAATAATAATATCAAAAAATTCAGATTTTATCATAAAAATTGATAAATAATAATTTCACATATTACAAAGATAGAAGATTTAAAAAAAATATGTACATATTTTTTTTCACACTATAATATATTACAAATTGTATCGTAAAAAGTTATTATTTTATAATTCTAGTTCCAGCATCAGGGTCCTTTAGACTATTAGCTTCAGTGATCAAAACATTATTACCTGTATTTTCTAAAAAATAAAGACCAGCTTTTATTTTAGGTCCCATACTACCATCAGCGAAATGGCCTTCTTCTAAATATTTTTTAATTTCATTAACAGTTACTTTGCCTAGTTTCACTTGATTAGGTTTATTAAAATTGAGATAAGCATTAGAAATATCAGTAAGTATAAAAAACTCATTAGCTTTGATTGTGACTGCTAACGCAGCGGCGGCGAGGTCTTTATCAATAACAGCATCGACACCTAACAGAGTGCCATCTTTATTTTTTATGACAGGTATACCACCCCCACCAGTAGCAATTACTATATTTCCCCTTTCGGCCAATTCTTTTATTATATTCCAATTTAATATTTCTATAGGTTTCGGACTTGGAACTACCCTTCTATAACCCCTACCACGAGGGTCTTCACTAAAAGTCCAACCAAATTTTTCAGTTAATTGATCTGCTACTTCCTTATTATAATAAGGTCCTACAGGCTTAGAGGGTTTTTTAAAAGCAGGATCATTTTTATCTACAATTACTTGAGTAATAATACTAATGATATTTTTATCGATACCATGCTTAATCAAAACATTTTTAAAAGCTTGCTCAATCAAATAACCAATGTGACCTTGTGTTTCTGCTACACATACATGCATAGGCAAGGCTGATATACCATATTTACTTTCGCCTGCTTCATTTTGTAATAAAACATTACCTACTTGTGGACCATTACCATGAGTAATTACTAAATTATGACCTTGCATAATAATATCTAACAAATTTTCACATGTATCAGTGGCATTTTGTATTTGCTCATGATAAAGACCTTTTTGATCATTTCTGAGTAGCGCATTTCCTCCCAACGCAGCCATTATTAACTTTTTCATAACACAAGTGTGCTTCTAAAAAAAAATCATTCTTTTACAGCAGCTTGAGCAGCAGCCAATTTAGCAATTGGCACACGGAAAGGGCTGCAGCTGACATAGGTTAGACCAATCATATGGCAAAATTCCACAGATGATGGTTCCCCACCGTGCTCCCCACAAATACCTAAATGTAGATCAGGACGAGTAGATTTACCACGTTCTACAGCTATTTTCATTAGCTCACCTACACTATCTCTATCTATTATCTGAAATGGGTCAAATTTTATAATATTTTTATCAAGATATTCTTGCAAAAATGAACCTACATCATCGCGCGAAAAAGCGTAAGTCATCTGTGTAAGGTCATTAGTACCGAAGCTAAAGAATTGAGCATATTTAGCCATATCATCAGCACGTAACGCGGCGCGAGGTATCTCTATCATGGTACCAAACTCATAAGGTATCTCATTCATATTGTATTTGATTTTTACTTCTTCGTACACTTTTTCTACTATTTCTAATTGATTTTGTAATTCAGTTTCTATGGCTGTAACTGGTATCATAATTTCAGGTTTAGGATTTTTACCTTCTTTAATGAGTTCCGCTGCAGCTTCTAAAATGGCTCTCACTTGCATTTCTGTTATTTCAGGATATGTGATACCTACTCTCACACCTCTATGTCCCATCATTGGATTGTTTTCATGAAGTTGATCTACACGATTATTTAACTCTTCGATGGTAATATTTAGCTCTTTAGCTAAACTTTCTCGCGCATTTTGATTTTTAGGTATAAATTCATGGAGTGGAGGATCTAAAGTACGAATAGTTACAGGCAAACCATCCATTATTTCTAGTGTATTTTTAATATCTTCTTTTACAAATGGAAAAAGTTCATCTAGTGATTTTCTACGTTCTTCTTCTTTAGTACTAAGAATAATTTTTCTAAGAATAAATAAAGGTGTCTCGCCACCTTTACCATAAAACATATGTTCAGTCCTGAAAAGTCCAGTTCCTTCGGCACCAAATTTTAGTGCTATTTTTGCATCTTGTGGAGTATCGGCATTTGTACGAACTTTTAGCACTCTATATTTATCTACTAAATCCATAAATTTTATAAAATATGGATTTTCTGAAGGACTAATAGTATCTAATTGTCCTTCATATACCAAACCTTTAGTTCCATTTAGTGAAATCATATCACCTTCCTTGTATATGCCAGCAGGAGTGATCATTTCTTTTTTTTGTAAATTAATTTCGATATCGCTAGCGCCCACAATACAGCATTTTCCCCAACCACGAGCTACTAACGCAGCATGACTAGTCATACCACCACGAGCTGTGAGAATAGCTTCTGCTGCACGCATACCGTCTATATCTTCTGGATTTGTCTCTTCGCGTACAAGAATAACTTTTTCACCCTTTGCGGCCCATTCTACAGCATCATTAGATGTAAAAACTATTTTACCATAGGCACCACCTGGACCAGCTGGCAATCCATGTGCTATTACTTTAGCTTTAGCTTCACTTGCTGGATCTAATAATGGATGAAGCATCTCATCTAATTGTATAGGCTTCACCCTTAATAATGCAGTTTTTTCATCTATTAATCCCTCATTGAGCATATCCAAAGCCATCCTTACAGCAGCAGTACCATTGCGTTTGCCAACTCGACATTGCAACATCCATAAGTGTCGTTCTTGAATAGTAAATTCAATATCGAGCATATCTCTATAGTGTTTTTCTAAGATATTTCTTATATCTACAAGCTGTTGATAGATCTCCGGCATAGTTTTTTCTAACGAAGGCAAATGTTTGTTATACTCTGTTTTAGTAGCTTCATTTAGAGGATATGGAGTACGAATACCAGCTACAACATCTTCGCCTTGTGCATTTGGTAGCCACTCACCATAAAACATATTTTCACCTGTAGCAGGGTTACGAGTAAATGCAACGCCCGTAGCAGAGTCTTCGCCCATATTACCAAAGACCATAGCTTGTACTGTGACAGCTGTGCCCCAATCATCAGGTATACCTTCTATTCTTCGATAAGACACTGCTCTTTTACCATTCCAACTTTGAAAAACTGCAAATATTGCACACCAGAGTTGTTCCATTGGATCCTCAGGAAAAGGTTTTCCTAAAACTTCTAATACTTTAGCACGATATATATCTACTAATTTTTTCAAATCTTCAGCATCGAGTTCAATATCTTCTTTTACACCTTTTTGTTCCTTTAATTTTTCCAATTCTGCTTCTAACAATTGTCGAATACCTTTTCCTTCTTCTGGTTCTATACCAGCTGCTTTTTCCATTACTACATCACTATACATTTGTATTAAACGGCGTTGTGAGTCATATACAAAACGTGGATTGTTAGTTTTTTTTATCAATCCTTCACGAGTAATATCGTTTAATCCAACATTTAATATTGTCTCCATCATACCAGGCATAGATACTCTAGCACCTGAACGCACCGATACTAACAAAGGATTATCAGGATCTCCAAAATCGGCACCTAATATCGTCTCTATGTGTTTCAAGCCATGCTCTACCTCATTTTTTAATATTTCAAATAATTTTTCCTTGCCCAATGTATAATACTCTGTACAAGCTTCAGTAGAAATAGTAAAACCTGGGGGCACTGGAAGCCCTAAGAGGTCCATCTCAGCAAGATTTGCTCCTTTGCCACCAAGCAAATCTTTCAAATTAGCTGCACCTTCTGCTTTTTTATTTCCAAATACATAAACTCTTTTCTTCTTTTCCATACTATTATATCTTTTTTATTAATTATTTTTATTGCAAAGTTAATTTGTTTTTTTGAATTATATGTATAATCAAAAATTTTAATAATTTTATAATTATTTATACATTCGTAAAAATTAAAATACTATGAAAAAAAGTTTTGAAGAATTAGAAAAGTTGCAAATCGAGCAATTAATTTTGTATGGAAAAGAATATTGTGATGCTATAGAGCATTGCGAAGAGTATGAGTTTATAAATCTTTTAAACTTTTTAGATATTTTATTACCAATTTTATATTTTCATGGTTCTTTTGTTCCTTTTGTAGATGATTGCGACCTTGGCTATGCAGAAAGAACTGTAACTGAGGAGACATACACTATTCATTATAATAAACTCACAAAGATTTTTAATGAACATTTGAAATTGGATTTATCAGAAAATGAGGGTATAGAGAAATGGATAAATAGTTTTTCTATATCAGAATATCTATGCGATATATATCAGGATATTAAAGATGTTGTTTGCTTGTATGATAAAAACACCTATGAAGCTAAAAAATGTGCCATACATTTAGCAAAAATTTGGTTTGTCGAAAGATGGGGCGGTGAATTATTGAGAGTACTATTAGCAATTCATTATTTACTTTTTGAAAAAATTTACCACTAATACTTACTATTACAACGCTTTATTTAAAACTTATAAGCATAAACTCTTTTGAATCTTAAATTATAGTAAACACAACTTAATATAATAACTTAATAAAAATATATTGCAAGTTTTGAATTATTAAATAAAATATTTAAATATCAGCATTTCTATTCAATAAAATTATAGTAATCAGTAAAAAAATAATATAATAATTTTAGGTAGATGACCATAGTTTATATTTACTTTATAAATAGATCTAAAAAAAAGGAAAATATGGTAATTACAAAGAAAATAATAAAATTTTAAAAATTCATGTTTGTTATACTTAAAGGCGGTTCATTAATATTTCATATATAAAACACCAATACTCATCCCATGCCCATCTGTACGAGGATGCGAGGTTTAAAAAGTCTACCAATGTCTGATTCTATTTCATTTGATAAATATTTATGTATAATTACAAATCATGAATCATCACAACCAAACGATACAATATTTTATTTAAAATATTGTATAAAATACTTTAAGTATAACGAATGATAATTCTCATTCAGCTTCACCCTTTACGAAGCTTAGTAAAGGTTTCGAATCTATAGTGCTTTATTAAATCATTATTCATAGAATTAACTAAACATCCATTTTGTAATTTTTAATAAATATTTATTAAATTTTTATTTATAAAAATGCAATACATATTTAATTAGAAATATTTTAATTAAAAAAAATTATATTTTTAGATAGACTCTATGGAATTAGCTCTCTAAAGTGCATTCATTATTTAATAAAAATTATTAATAAAATATTTAATTTATGAAAATTAAAAAAATTAAATTAAATTTGCAATTAAGTAATATTTTAAAATGCAAATTAAAAGATGGAGGTTCAAGCCCAAAGGTGATGATAATATTATAACAGAATTAAATCAACATTTAGGAATAGGTATGATAGCTTCACAGCTATTAGTGCAAAGAGGCATCACCAATATTAAAGAGGCTCAGGTTTTTTTAAGACCTCGTTTAGATGATTTATATGATCCTTATTTAATGAAAGATATGGATAATGCTGTTAAAAGGATCGCAAAAGCACTGAATGATAAAGAAAAAATTTTACTATATGGAGATTATGATGTTGATGGCATTACTTCAGTAGCTAATTTATACTTATTTCTTAGTAGATTTACTAATAAATTAGATTATTATATTCCAGATCGTTATACTGAAAAATCTGGAATTAGTGAACAATCTATTGAATTTGCTATAAAAAATGGATATAGTCTCATCATAGCATCTGATTGTGGCACTAAAGAAATAGAAATAGTAGAGTATGCTAACAAAAATAATATTGATTTTATAATTTGTGATCATCACAAGGCTACTGACACTTTACCTAATGCAGTTGCAGTTTTAAATCCTCAGAGAAAAGATTGCAATTATCCTTTTAAAGACTTATCTGGATGTGGAGTTGGTTTTAAATTAATACAAGCTTTAGCAAAAATGTACAATATTCCTAATTCCGAATTGACAGGTTTAATGCAGCTTTTAGCTCTTTCCATTGCTGCAGATATGGTGCCAGTGATAGATGAAAATAGAATTTTAGCTAAATTTGGTTTAAAATATATAAATGAAAATCCCCTTCCCGGTATAGAAGCTGTATTAAAGGTATCAGGTATAAAACGTCAACCTGATAATATTTATCATAAAGATCATTTTTTTAGCAAATTAATAACTTTATCTGATTTAGTTTTTTTAGTAGCGCCGAGGGTAAATGCAGCTGGTCGTATTCAAAATGGGCGAGATAGTGTAGATCTATTAGTATGTAATGATATTACAAAAGCTGATATATTAGCAGAGCAAATTAATAACTATAATGAAGAACGAAAAAATATTGATTTCAAAGCTACTAATGAAGCCTTAGAAATGATAGAAAACTATGAAATTTCAAATTTTGCCACTATACTTTATAATCCTAATTGGCCTAAAGGCGTTTTGGGTATTGTCGCAGCTAGATTGACAGAGCAATTTCATCGCCCTACTATTATACTTACTTGGTCTCATGAGGACCAACTCATAAGTGGCAGTGCACGTTCTACGAAGAATTTTAATCTTTATGAAGCTTTAGATCAATGTAGCGATTTATTAGAAAATTGGGGGGGACATACTTACGCTACTGGTATTTCATTGAAAGAAGAGAATCTCGAAGAATTTACTAAGCGTTTTGTCGAAATAGCTGAGAAATTATTGACAGAAAATATGCTCATATCTGAGATAGAAATTGATGCAGAATTAGACTTCAATGATATAACTAAAAAATTTGTACGAATTTTAAATGATTTTGAACCCTACGGCACTGGCAACCCACAACCTATATTTTACTCAAAAAATGTATACGATGCGGGTGGTTACACTAAAATTGTTGCTAATAATCATTTAAAACTTTTTCTTTCTCAGCCTCATTATAAATATGGACCAGGTTTTCCAGCCTTTGCATACAATTCCGTTGAGTATTATGATCATATTGTAGCTGGCAAACCCATAGATATTATTTATAATATTGAAGAAAATGATTGGGTAGGCACTAATACTATTATTCAATTAAATATTAAAGATATTATAAAAAAAGAACCAGATTATGAATAATGAAATTGTCGTAAGTGGTATTCGCCCTACTGGATATTTACATATTGGTAATTATTTCGGTGCTATACGTAATTTTGTAGAAATGCAAAATATATATTCATGTTATTTTTTCGTAGCTGATTATCATAGCTTAACTACAAATCCTAATCCCAAAGATTTGCATAACACATCCTTGCATTTGCTTGCTGAATTGCTTGCTTGTGGATTAAATCCAGAATTAGCGACTTTGTATCTACAAAGCGAAGTGCCAGAAGTCATAGAGCTTTATCTTATATTAAACATGAATGCTTATCTAGGTGAGCTGATGCGTGTAACTACATTTAAAGAAAAAGCTCGTAAACAACCTGAAAATGTAAATGCTGGATTGTTAACTTATCCTACTTTGATGGCTGCTGACATATTGATTCATAAAGCTAATAAAGTACCTGTGGGTAAAGATCAAGAACAACATTTGGAAATGACGCGTGATTTTGCTGCTAGGTTTAATCGTATTTACAATATAGATTATTTCCCATTACCTGTAGCCTTTGATTTTTCAGGTGATCTAATTAAAATTCCTAGTTTGGATGGTAGAGGCAAAATGGGCAAATCCGAAGATCCCAATAGTACTATTTTTTTGATAGATAACGATGAAATTATTAGAAAAAAAATAATGAGAGCCGTTACTGATATGGGACCTACAGAAAAAAACCAACCTATGAGCGAACCAATTTCTAATATTTTTAACATTATGTCTTTGGTGTCTGATCCAGATACAATGCAATATTTTATAGATAAATATAATGACACTAGTATTAAGTACAGTGAACTAAAAAAACAATTAGCAGATGACATGATAGCTTTTATAGCACCTATACGTGAAAAAATCAATGAAATATATAGTAATAAAAATCTACTCTATCAAGTCATAGACTTAGGTAAACAAAAGGCTCAAAAAAACGCTAGAAATACCATAAATGATATTAGACAATTCATTGGTTTTAGAAAATTATATTGATTTTTATAAAAAATTTATTATTTATTTTCATTTAAAAAATATTATATAAATTTGCAATGTCAAAACCCTAAAATTCAATTATTATGAAAAGTAAATTTTTTTCGATTTCTTTTTTAGCCATAGTTTTATTATTCACTAGTTGTGATATACAAAAAATGGCTAAAAAGTACGATACAGTTAAGTATGAAACCACCCCGCAGGTTTTAGAAACTCATGGTGGTAAAATTAATGTTTCTGTTAAAGGAAATATCCCTCCTAAATACTTTGGCAAAAAAGTAGTTGTTGATTTTACACCAGTATTAAAATGGGATGGAGGTAGCTATACTTGTAAATCTATTAAAATAGGTGGTGAAAAATCTGAAGGCTCTGATGTTAAAATTAATAAAAAAGGAGGTGGTAGTTTTACATGGTCAGATGTGATAACTTACCAACCAGAAATGAACTCTTCCGAATTAGTTGTTAATGCTAAAGCTACTAAAGGTAAAAAAACTGTAGAGTTTGGAGAAGTCAAATTAGCAGATGGGGTCATCTATACTTCCACTCGCATTGGCAGAGACGAAGATCTAGCATTAGCTGAGCATGGTTATAAAAAAGAAGTTATAGTTTCTAAAACTGCTACTTTATATTTCGATTATAATAGTTCAAAACTCTATGATAATCAAAAACTCAATAAGCTAGAAGAAAACAAAAAATTAGTTCAAGAATTAAAAGATTTCATTGCTCTAAATTGGAAAATAAATAATATAGAAATTAATGCATGGGCATCCCCAGAAGGCGAAGAGCAATATAATGCTAATCTATCTAATGATAGAGCTGCTGCTGCTAAAAAATATATTGAAAGCTACATAGAAAAATTAGATAAAGAAATTGCAAAAAATCAAAAGAAAAAATATAATGAAGTGAAACGAGAAGCTCCTCTAACAATAAATGGTAAAGGAGAGGATTTTGATGGATTTATGAAAGCTATTGAAAAATCTAACTTACCTGAAAAACAAGCTATCATAAACGTGATAAAGTCTCAACCTGATAAAGCTAAAAGAGAAAGAGAAATCAAAAATATGAGTGTAGTATATGCAGAAGTAGAGGCTATTTTAGAACCATTGCGACGTGCAGAAATAGTAGTTTCTTGCTATGCACCTAAACGTACAGATGATGATATAGCTAGACTAAGTCTCACAGCTCCTGATAGCTTAAAAGCCGAAGAGCTTCTATATGCTGCTACTTTGACTGACGATATTAATAATAAACTTAAAATTTACAAGGCTGGCACTGAAATTTATCCATCTGATTGGAAATTTTGGAATAATACAGGTTATATATTATTATCTCAACATAATATTTCAGAAGCTACTCCTTATATAGAAAAAGCTAATACATTGTCACCAAATAATCCAGTTGTTTTAAATAATTTGGGCGTAATAGCTGCATGGAACAAACAATATGATAAAGCTAAAGAATATTATGAACAAGCTAAAAGTGAATTTGATGTAAATTATAATTTAGGTGTATTAAAAATTGTAGAAGGCGACTATGCTGGTGCTTTAAAATTATTTTCTGGTAAATCTTGTAGATATAATATCGCTTTAGCTCAACTACTATCTACTGACTACACTAGTGCAGCTCGTACATTAGAATGTATACCAAATAAAACTCCTGAAGTTTATTATCTAATGGCTATCGTGGGTGCACGTACTGGCAATACCTCTATGCTAATAGATAATTTGAAACAAGCTGTAAAAGATCCAGCTCTAAAATCTCAAGCTAAAACAGATCGTGAATTTTTAAAATATTATAATAATAGCGACTTTCAAGCTATAATTAAATAAGATGTTTTCAATGTCCTACAAAAAAAGGAGGGATAATCCCTCCTTTTTTAATTATTAAAAAAATATTAAGTATTTTTGTAAAAATTTGTAAAAATAAAAAAATTAATGTTATGAAAAGATTATTTGGATTAATATTTGTAATGATTATTTCTACCTTTATGCTATCAGCACAGGTAGATACAACGCAAAAAAAAGAAGGATTTCAATTTACAATTATTAAAGAAAATCCTACTACCTCTGTAAAAGATCAGTACAAATCAGGTACATGTTGGGCATTTTCTACTTTAAGTTTCTTAGAAAGTGAATTATTACGTACGGGCAAGGGTGAATATGATTTGTCAGAAGCATTTATAGTGCGAAATACATATATAGAAAAAGCTATTAGATATGTACGTTTCCAAGGTAAAACTAATTTTAGCCCAGGTGGTGGATTTCGAGATATTACTTATGTCATTAATAAATATGGAATAGTACCTGAAGAGGTGTATACAGGATTAAATTATGGCACAGACAAACATGTTCATGCAGAATTAGATGCGGTACTAAAAGCATACGTTGATCAAATAATCAAAAATCCTAACAGAGAATTAACTACTGCATGGCTCGATGGCTATATTGGAATTTTGGATGCATATTTTGGTAAAGTACCTGAAAAATTTATTTATAAAGGACAGGAATACACTCCTATTACTTTTGCTCAATCACTTGGATTGAATATGGATGATTATGTAGAGATTAGCTCTTTTACTCATCATCCTTTTTATGAGCAATTCATTTTAGAAATACCTGATAATTGGTTACACGGCATGGTATATAATGTGCCATTAGATGAAATGATGAGAATTATAGATTATTCTATCGAAAATGGATATACCGTGGCTTGGGGTAGTGATGTTTCAGAAAAAGGATTTAAATGGTCTAAAGGAATCGCAGTAGTACCTGATGAAACCTTACCAGACCTTACTGGTACAGAAAAAGAACGTTGGGAAAAACTCACTGATGCAGAAAAACAAAAACAAATTTATGCTATTGATGGACCTGTTAAAGAAAAAATAATTACTCAGGAGCTTCGTCAAATAGCTTTTGATAATTATAATACCACTGATGATCATGGTATGCATATTACTGGCATTGCAAAGGATCAAAAAGGAAATATTTATTATAAAGTAAAAAACAGTTGGGGATTGAGTGGTCCATATGAGGGATATTTTTATGCGTCTAAACCATTTGTAGCTTATAAAACCACAGGTATAATGATTAATAAAAATAGTATTCCTAAAGATATTAGAAAAAAATTAGGATTATAATTGTTTTTTTATAAATTTAATAAGGTGTCATTTTTTATACATTAATTTATAAATTTGGCACCTTTTTTTAATTAATTTTATTAATAATATTATTTGACTATAAAAAAAGCATGTCAGGATTAAGTAATACAAATGACGCGAGATCTTTTGTGAAATCCCTATTCCAATTTTCAATAGGACAGTGGATAGCGGCATTTATTACTTTTATTACAACACCTATAATCACTTGGCTAATTATACCAAATGAGTTTGGTAAGGCTGCTATGTTTACTTTAGCCTTTAATTTGATCCTAAATATAGTATTATTAGGTGCAGATCAGAGCTTTGTTAGATTTTTTTACGAAAGAAAAGAAATTAAACGAAGAGATTTACTCTGGGAAAGCTTATTACCAAGCCTGATTTTAGGAATAATAACTTTTATCATCATTGGTATTTTTTGGCAGGAGCTTTCTTTTTTATTATTTGGTGATGCTAATCATTTTACACCTATATTATTATTAGACCTTACAATTTTTGTGGCTATTATTGAACGGTATGCTATGCTATTAGTGAGAATGAAGCAAAGGGGCAAAGCTTATTCTATGATTAAGGTTATTAATAGTTTGGCAAATGCGATATTTACTATTTTATATGCCCTATTAGTGGCTAAAACTTTTTATGCTGTAATAATTGGTTTGTTTTTTTCGCATGTTTTCTCTGCTACTGTTGCTATAATTTATGAAAAAGATATCTGGTTTGGAAAATTTAAAATTAATTTGAATAGTATAAAATCTATTATCAATTATGGATTGCCTTTTGTCCCTACTGCTGTCATAATTTGGATTTTTCAGTCAATAGATAGAATAGCAATAAGAAATTATTGTGATTTTGCAGAAGTGGGATTATATTCTGCTGCCTTCAAAATTGTTGCTGTAATGAGTTTACTGCAAAATAGCTTTGCAAACTATTGGGTACCAGTTTCTTATGAAACTTATGAAAAAAATCCCAACAATACTGCATTTTTTGAAAAAATATCTTTGTTTATTTCCGCTATTATGTTTGCATGTGGCATGTTATTAGTGATATTTAAAGATGTCATTTTCTTATTACTCGAAAGTTCGTATCGTGGCGCAGCTGGACTCACAGCTTTTCTCATACTCATGCCTATTATGGATACAGTAGCTTATGTTACTACAATAGGGATAAATTTTAAAAAGAAAACATACTTGTATATTATAAGGGCAGTAATATCAGCGACACTCAATGTAATAGGTAATATAATTCTAGTCCCTAAATATGGAGCTGAGGGAGCAGCACTATCTACAGGTATCTCTTATGTTGTCTACTTTTTCATTGGCACATATTATTCTCAAAAATTATATCCGGTTGATTATCATTTAAATAAATTTTATACTTGTGCCTTTATTTTTCTAATTGTAGCTTTTATCAATACTTTTGTTCCTTATTTATTGTTACAAATTATTTCTGCTATCATTGGACTTATCATTGTATTGTTTGTATACAAAGAACAAATAATATACCTTTTTAATTTTAGTAAGAATGAATTTATAAGATTGAAATCTAAAAAAAGATACTAATTATATCCTCACCATTTTCATAGGTGAAAATATACACATATATAAGTTTTTAATTTTAAAAACAAAGTTAAATTATTTTATTGATTACAGTTAATTTATATTATATAATTTAATTGAATTAGGCGTTTAGATTATAAATGAGTGGGCTTTTGTATGATCAATTTGCCCATTAGTAAACTATTATATGAAAATATAATCATGCGCCCACAATTAATTTCGACCTTTAGATCTGAAGATAAACAAAGAGAAAGATATACCTCCTTTCAGGCTAAAATCCGATTTAATTAACTCTGACCTAAAGTGCAAGGAAAGAGAGACAACGGGCTTTAACTCTAAAAAACTATGAATACAAAACTTTTAGCATATATAATTATATATAAAAAATATAATATTACCAATAATTTAATTTTAGTATTCATTGTTTATAAAATAAAGAATAATACCAATTATCTTCTAACAATACACTAAAGATATATGTACCAGTTGTCAAATTATAAATAGGTATGCTAAGCATACTAGAAAAAACTTCATCGGATTCATATGCTATTTTTCCTATACTAGATATGATTTTTATCTTTATTTGATTGTTTTGTGGTATATAGTCAAAATTGATATTTAAATAATCAGAAGCTGGATTTGGAAATATTATCGCTAAATTAGACAAATTATAATCTATTATATCACTTGGTTGAGTAACAGTGGCAGAAGTATTATTTTTACAACTACGAGAATCCGTTACAGTAACATAATAAGTACCAGCACTTATATTTATAAGATTTTGTGTAGTAGCACCAGTGTTCCACTGATATGAATACGGTTGTAATCCTCCAGCAACTGATAGATAAATAGCTCCATCGTTTCCTCCATAATAAGAAACATTTTGAATCGTCGTGCTTAACTGAGGCTTAGGATAGACAATAATATTCTGAGAAGTACTATTATTTAAAGAACCATTATAAGCAATTAATGTAACTATATGTATTCCACTATTATTATAGGTAACTATTGGATTAGTTTGTGTACTTGTAGATGGATTTCCACCTGGGAAAGACCAACTATAAGATGTAGCATTCTGTGAGGTATTTATAAATTGCACTTGAGATCCTGCACAGATTGTAGTAGGAGTATATGTAAATGAAGC
>LFSZ01000009.1:26548-26781 GCA_001512885.1 Rikenellaceae bacterium DTU001 | reverse complement strand
GTAGAAAGTTAAAAGTTTATAAAGTTCATAAAGTTCATAAAGTTAAAAGTAGAAAGATGAAAATAGAAAGATTTGAGGATATTATCGCATGGCAAAAAGCAAAGGATATGACTGTTTTTATTTATAAGGATTTTGCCGATAGCAAAGATTTTGGTTTCAAAGACCAGATACAACGATCATCTGTTTTAGTAATGAATAATATAGCAGAGGGTTTTGAAAGGAAAACAAATAAT
>LFSZ01000009.1:1375-26506 GCA_001512885.1 Rikenellaceae bacterium DTU001 | reverse complement strand
AACTTACCGAAGAAATATCGAAAATTCTTTCAGGACTTATCAAAACTTTATAAACTTTATGAACTTTACAAACTAAAAAGAAAGCTATGGGCTTTAGCTCTGAAATAGAGATTATTGCAGTTTATTAGATGATTCACCAAAAAACAAATTGTAGGGGCAATTCACGAATTACCCAACAACAAAATGAATTTCCACAATGGATTCAACGACGTAAAAATGTTATTACCAAAAATTATTGGCCGTTTTAAAATAAATGTCGCCAAACAAATAAATCAAATTTGTCAAACCTCTGGCATTCCTGTCTGGCAAAGCAATTATTATGAACACATCATTCGCTATACCAATGATTTATCACGCATTCGTCATTATATTGCGGATAATCCAAAGAATTGGAAAAATGATGAATATAATATAAATCAATTATAAGAACTTATTGCCATACACTCTCAATAACTGTCATGCTATTAGTTAAACTCTTATTTCAATAATTTAATTTTCTTGTATATTTGTAAAATATTAATCAAAAGACTTATGAAAAATTATCTTTTATTATTTTTAATATCAATCCCAATCATATTAAATAGTCAAATGAATGTTAATATTCATGAGGCAGAAAACTGGGGACAATATGTAGTGAATAAATATTTTCCTAAAAATATAAAATACGAAGTGATATCGATACAGACTATATCCAATGAATCACAAATACAATATTATGTTTGTCATGTTTATCCAGTAGGATTTGTTTTGGTAAGTGGCAATAAATTATTACATCCGATTTTAGGATACTCTTGGGAGTCTAACTTCATTTATCCTTTGCAGCAGACATCTATAGCATTATTTATAAATCGAGTAAAAAAAATTGAAGAAAATAATAAAACTGCAGATATTCATCCATTATGGAATAATAATTTAGATAAGTATCTCAATAATGAATATCGCTCAGTAGATCCTTTAATATTAACTAAATGGGATCAAGGGATATATTATAATCAATTTTGTCCCAAAGATCCCGCTGGTCCCGATGGCAGATGCGTTACAGGCTGTGTAGCTACAGCTCTGGCGCAAGTAATCAATTATTTTCGTTGGCCTAATGTAGGCGAAGGTGAATATACGGATATAGATACTACTTATGGTCATTTATATGTCAATTATGCAGAGCAAAATTATTTTTATAATGAAATGCCATTAAGGGCTACACGAGAAAATCAAGAATTAGCAAAATTGATGTATACGATAGGAGTGGCTTGCGATATGTATTATGGACCGCATGGATCTGGTATGTACAATCACAAAGCCGCTTATGCACTTAGAAATTTCTTTCGTTATGATCCTACTACGGAATATTTATTTCGTGATGAGACCCATTTAGATTGGGACAGCCTTTTGAGAGATTATTTAGATCAAAAAATACCTCTATACTATGGTGGATGGTCAGATACCGAATATGTAAGTGGTCATGCTTTTGTGATAGATGGATACCAGGATACTATGGTCTATCATGTTAACTGGGGATGGGGTGGTGCTTATGATGGCTATTTTAACATTAATAATTTGACTCCTGGAGGTTCTGATTTTACATATAAACATGAGGTGGTGATAAATATGCGCCCTAACGGTCAATATCCAGTTTATTGTAATGGCACAGATACTTTAAAAACTCTCGATGGTACCATTGATGATGGTAGTGGACCTTTTTATCAATACCTGCCAAATACGCACTGTAGCTGGCTTATACAACCTTTTGATTCTATAGAAAATATTAAACTCGATTTTTTGAAATTAGATCTACCTGACCCTAATGATTTTATTAATGTTTATAATGGAGATAGCAATTCTGGTATTTTAGTTGCCACCATCACTGGAACAGATATTCCCAATACAATCACAGTAAATGGTAAATCAGCATTTATTGAATTTATAAGTAATGATAATGAAGAAGGGGACGGCTTTTTGCTTTCTTATTCCACCACAGTGCATACTTTTTGTACTGCTAATATTACAGAAATAGTAGCAGATAGTGGCGTCATAACTGATGGTAGTGGACCATACAATTATCGTAATGGCAATTTCTGTAGATGGAAACTATTGCCAGCAAATGCTCAACAATTAGTTTTAACCTTTAATTTACTCGATATAGATTCTACTGATAATTTGAGAATAAAAAATTATGATGGAAGCATAGATATGGAATTTAAAGGTAATACGTTGCCACCACCAATATTAGTATCTAGTTTTCCAGTTAATATTTACTTCACATCTAGTGCTACATATTCAGCGCAAGGATTTGAAATAATATTTAGATCTTCATTGGAATCCATCAATGATTATCAATATTTAGTATCTATATATCCAAATCCTTTTTCTAATGCTATTTTTTTTGATTTTGTCACTGATGGATTATTAAAAATATATACAAGTGATGGCAAATTAATGTTTTCAAATTATTATAACCGCGGATCATATCTTATCAATACTGATGAATGGGCATCTGGGATATATTTTATCCACTTTAATGATAATAATAATTTTTTTAGTAAAAAAATAATAAAAATATATGAATAGTTTAGACAATGTTATCTTGATAAGTGATAGAGTTTTAATAAAACCGCTCACTGAAGAAGAAAAAACTGCCAGTGGCTTATTTTTGCCACCTGGATATCATGAAAAGGAAATAGTAGCTTATGGGTATATTATAAAAGTAGGTCCTGGCTACCCTCTACCTAGTGAATCTTTTGAAGATGAGTATTGGAAACGTGAAACCTCAGAGCAAGTAAGGTATCTACCATTACAAGTAAAAGAAGGAGATCTAGCAGTATATCTTCAAAATTAAGCTATTGATGTAAAAATCGATCACGAGATTTATAAAATTGTTAATCAAAATTCAATTTTACTTGTAGAAAGAGAAGATTTTTAAATAAAATTCATTATTTATTAATGAAAATTATGAAAAATATTTTTATTAGTTTGATAATTTTATTTCTTCCTATTTGCAATATTTATACCCAAATAGATAAATTGCGTTTAGAAAATGGTAATTATATATTAAAACCGGCTGATACCTTATTATTAGATTGTAAAAATGATAAATTATCAAAATATGATAACAAAATTAATTGTTTATCAGTAAAAAATCAATCTAAATGCTCTATTTTAATAGATAAGATCAAACAAATCGATATATATAATACAGCTAAAGTAAAAATAATCGATACATTAAAAACCGATTATCTAAAAATAACTATCCAAGGAGCTTCTAACTGCGAGGCATTGATTATTTGTGATAGTTTAGAAATAATAGCAACTAATGCTAGTAATATCAAATTGAAGGGGGTAGTGAAAAATCTGAATGTAAAAGCTGATGAATCTAGTTATATAGATACTTATGAATTATCTGTATGGGACGCTACAGTAGAGGCTAATAATTTTTCTAAAATAAACATAAAAGCTTTTAATAATTTATATATAACTGCTAATGAGGCTTCTATTATAACTTATTATGGTACTCCTAAAATTTTAAATATAAATAAATCTAAAGCTGCAGTAGTGAATAAATCACCAAAGTATATTGATACTAAAAATGATTCTATTAAATTATTTGAAAATTTTATATTAAATATAGATTTTATACAAATTGCTGATGTAGATACTATAGATACAATGAAAAAAAGAAATTATGATAATGATGATTTTGTAATGTTTAATTATAAAAAAAAAGGTAGTAAAAAGAAAAAATCAAGTAAAAGTGATTTTATAGGCCATTGGAGGTATTTTGATATATTATTTACTAATTATACACAAAAACCATTATCACTCTCTGTACCTAAAGAATATAATTCATTTGAATTAGATTTTGATAAATCCATAGGATTGCAACTAAATTTTTTACAAATTTCTATATCATTAAATCAACAAAATAATATGGGGTTAGTTACAGGATTAGGCATTCAATGGGTAAATTATATATTGAAAAATAAAGGTTATATAGTAGAAAATGACAGTAGTGGACTTAGTTTTTGTACAAATATAAATATCTTTTTTGATGATGATATAAAATATACAAAATTGTCAGCTATTTATTTAGAAATACCGTTTTTATTTGAAATACAAAATAAATCTAATCCCAAATCTCACTTTAACATTGGACCTGTATATGGATTTCAGATAGCAAATCTTTCAAAAACAAAGTTTAAAAAATCAGATGAGACTAAATATTTTTTAAAAAGTTTTAATAAATATAAAATTGGTTTAATATTGAAAATAGGTATTAATAATATCTCTTGGACATTTCAATATAATTTTACAAAATTATTTAAAGAAAATAGAGGTCCCGAAGTATATCCGCTGGAATTGGGCTTGTCTATAAGATTATAAAAAAATTAAAATAATAAATAGCAAAAAATATGTCTAAAAGACAGTAAAAATATTTTGCATAAATTTTGATAGTAATCAATAAAAACAATTAAAGGTTTTATTATATTATTATGGAATACAAAGATTATTATAAAATATTAGGTGTATCAAAAAATAGTAGTACAGAAGACATCAAAAAAGCATATAAAAAACTAGCTTTGCAATATCATCCAGATAAAAATCCTGGAAACAAAGAAGCAGAGGAAAAATTTAAAGAAATCAATGAGGCTTATGAAGTATTGAGTGACCCAGAGAAAAGAAAGCGATATGATGAGTTAGGTGCTAATTGGGATAAATATAAAGATTTCGATTTTAGTAGCTACAGACCTAGTGGGCGAACCTATCACTATACTACTGAGGATTTAGGCGATATTTTCGGTCAAGGTGGTCGTAGTCCTTTTTCTGATTTCTTTGATATGTTTTTTGGCTCAGATTTTAATTGGGATGATATTTTTAACCAAAGCTATGAAACACAAACTAGCTATAGACCTCAAGATTTCAGAACTACATCTAGACAACCACAATATACTACAGACCTCAATATAAGTCTAGAAGAAGCTTACCACGGTACTAAAAAAATTTTAAATATTAATAATAAACAAATAAGAGTACCCATAAAGCCAGGCATCAAAGACGGACAAGTATTAAGAATAAAACGTGACAATCATAAAATACCAAATGTAGATGGAGATCTATTAATAAATATACACATTAATAAACATCCTAAATTTGAAAGAAAAGGCAACGACCTTTATACTAATCTCGAACTAGACCTATACACTGCATTATTAGGTGGCGAGGTAATAGTACCTACACTAGATAAACCATTAAAAGTAAAACTCAAAGAATGTACACAACCTGGTGAAATCTTAAGAATTAAAGGCAAGGGTATGCCACTTTATGAAAATCCTAATAGACATGGTGATTTATTTATCAATATAAAAGTTAATTTCCCTAAAAAATTGACACCAGAACAACGAAAGCTAATACAAAAATTAAAAAATAATAAATAAACGAGATTTTTTTAAAATATTTTAAAATCAATTTTTGTTATTTTTGAAAAAATCTTCTTTTATTCTCCCTACCATATAAAATCTTTTTTGATAATAAGGCATTTCGAGAGAATCTATTCTAACACCCGCTTTGGTACTAGCGTGTACAAATTGATTATCACCTATGTATATCCCTACATGAGAAACGTTAGAATTATTTATTTTGAAAAATACTAAATCGCCAAATCTAGCTTCCTCCACTGGTACTTTGATGACATTTTGTATGATATCATAGGACGATCTATTGAGTTTAAAACCATACACATTTTCGTATATAGTCATCACCATACCGCTACAATCAGTTCCATTTTCATCTTTACCACCATATTTATAGGGGACACCAATCCATCTATCTATCTCTTTTATCAAATTAGTATCAGCATCACTAGGTAATTCGATACCCCATTTATTTTCGTAAAAACTAATTACTGCTTCATTTAAATTTTTTGCATCATCAGTAGTTTTTAATTCATCTTCTTTATCTTTGCTTATAGCATTTTTTGTTGCCATATTAGTTTTAGACACGTTATCACCTTTGTTATGTGTTTCTATCTGCCTCTGCTTTACATATTCTACAATACCAGTACACGATATAAATGTAAAAGATATTAAAAATATTATTAGTCTTTCACCCAAATAAAATTTTTTCTTTTTATCTTTCATGATAATCAAATTCAATAAACATATAATATAAAAAACAAAGTACAAATATAAATATTTTTTTTAATTAGAAAATTACCAATAATATCAGAACCACAGGATTTCAAATAATTATCCTAATTAATCATAAAGAATAAATATAACGAAATACACGGGCAATTCACAAATTGCACAATGAATGATGCTAAGTAAGGGTGTATCATTTTACACCCTTACTTAGCAATTTTATAAAAATATTTATTATTAATTTTAATCAAATATATCCCTTGATTAAATGCTTGCAATGGTATGAAACAGTAATTACTATTTATGTCCTTCTCATAGATAATTTGTCCAATAACATTAGTTATAACGACATTTTCGATAATACTTTCTGATTTTATTATCAAATTATTGTCTATTGTTGTAATATTAATAATTTCATTAGCAAAATCATCTATACTAGTAATTGTAATTGTTTGTGTATAGGTATCCAAACCACATTCATTGCTTGCAATTAGAGAAACAATAAATGAATTGCTATTATTATATATGTGTATTGGATTTATCTCAGTACTATTAGTGCCATCACCAAAGTCCCAGTAAAAATAATTTGCATTTTGGCAATAATTAAAAAAACTTACAATATTACCTTCAATATTATAGGTGAAATTGGCAATAGGTAACTCATTAACATTTATATAAATAGGAATTAAAGGACTCTCACACTTCTCTTCTATTTCCCAATCATAAAAATAATAATAATAACTTGTAGCACTGGTACCAGCAGTGCTAGACGTGATGGAAATGTAATTATTAATATTAAATGGATAACCGAGATTAGGTCCATTATCACTTCCATTTCTAAATAAATTAGGATAAGTAGATGCAGTGATTTTCAGATTATTTTCTTGTGGGATTTGCCAATCGAGACTTATGCGACTTTCGCCCGATGGTATATTTATTGTCTGAGAATAAAGTGCATTAGAATTACTATCATACAATGTAATAGTTCTATCAGCAGTAGAGTTAGCATATACCTTTACAGATTTTAGATTTACAGATTGTAGACAATCAAAGTAGAGACCGTGCTCTACATAGTTATTAAAATATCCACCAGTACCAGAATTGTCAAGTTTGCCACCATTATATGTGTGACTAATCACATTATTTACATAAATGGTATCATCATTTAAAATATTGCTAATGTAATATTGATTTCCTGTATTAATAATTGAATTGGCTAAACTATCATTATACCAATAAATATTGCCATTCGCAGTTGCTTCTATAGTAAGGTTATCACCAGAGCACACATTATAATTTGTTTGAGAAAGTACAGGACTATCAGGCATCTCTACTGTAATTAAATTATTATAAATAACTGAATCTTTGCCCGCGCAGCTTGTTACTTTTAATTTAACATTATAAGTACCATTTTGAGTATAAATATGAGTTGGGTTAGATTCATTACTAGTAGTACCATCACCGAAGTCCCACAGGAATAAGCTATTAACACTAGTTGTACTATTATTAATAAAATTTACAATGCCAGTGCAAGTATTTGTCACATCTACAGTGAAATCAGCTACTGGTGGATATGGATATAAAGTAATATTTCTCATAGCTATACTTTTGTTTTCTATTGTAATGCTAGTAATAGTATCGGATTGATAACCTGGTGCAGAGACTATCATAGTCCACGAGCCGGCAGCAATAGGTCTATAATAATCTCCATGAGGCAAATGTGAATATACTTGGCTGCTATCAGTATCATGATTATTAATAGTTATTAATGCTTTGATCGGTTCGTAAGTACATCCATCTATGACAGTACCTCTAATGCCATAAATTGCTTGTTCTAAATAATTTAAAAAACTGCGATAATTATATGTCCAAAAATTTTCAAGTTCACTAGCAGGAGGAGTTTTTGTATTTGAAATCTCTAAAGTAATTTCTCTGCAATGAGCGAAGTAATTCATCCAATCCTGTCGAGAACCACTTACTAGATACCAAGATGCACCTTCTATTACGCCTGGATAGTCTGCTCCAGAAGGTTGATACTCAAAATATCCACTAGGGCTATAATATTGGGCTGTATCAGCATATTCTTTGCAAATATATATCCACCAAGTTTTATCAGCATGGTCTTGAGTTTTATAATCCCAAGGGTAATTAGCTATCTCGGCACCACCGTGAATATTCATAGCCATTACAAAAGGATGTTTTTTACCATAATTCATAAAAGCTTGTGTCTCTACCTCAATTGAGTAAGTATTGTCTCCGCCTATACTACCATTTGGTACTGGAAAATTCCTATTTAAATCCATACTATTAGCATTGCCTCTAGTAGCCCCACTCACAGTATTATTACTGCTTGCATATGTACCGTCAGGATTAGCTAATGGATTGATGTGTATCTCTAAAGAATCTACTATTTTGTGTATTCTATTATTAGTATTATAATTTTGCAATAAATAATCTATCAGATGAAGCATCAATACATAACCTGTTACTTCATCACCATGCATTGATGAAGTATAAAAAACTTTAGGTTCTTTCTCATTTTGATGCACATTATCTGAAATAATAGCAGATAATATAAGCCTTCCTTCCACGCTTGTACCAATTGTATCTATTCTACATAAATCAGGGTAATTTAGAGCAAATTGTTGCATCAAAGTTAAATATGCACTATATGTAGGGTAGTAATCCCAACTAGTTATTTGCTTAGATAAAATATCATCGGCATCTTTTATATTTAGCTCTGATTCATTCAATCTCATGCTAGGGGGAGTAAGTTTTATAAAATTAAGATTTAGATTATTAAAGCCCTCATACTGATTAATAGTAACATATGCGAAAATAGTGTCAGTGGTTATTTTATCAATATAGATAGTATTACTAAGTACATCAATATCAATGTTATTATTTTTGTTTGGAATAGCTATGTATATTTCTTTTCTACCATCAAAAATAGAATAATTAGTAGTAGTTTGACCAAATAATAAATTGGTTTCTATGATAAATAATAAATTAATTATAAAACAAAATAATTTTTTCATAATTTTAATATTTTACAAATGGGATTATTTTTATACTTCCATCTCGCACAGTAATATGGGAGTAATATATTCCATTAGCGATGTTACTTAAATAAATGTTTTTAACACTGTTAGCCTCGATTATTTCATTTTCTACAATACGCATACCAAGGGGATTATATATAGAGATAGAAATTTGATCATTAGATTTATTATTAAATATTAAAGCTTGATAATCGCCAGACCAGTATAGTGAAAAATCATTGTCATAATCACTTATAGCTTCATTTATATGACAGGTAATATTGATATCATCAGTGTGAGTACAACCACAGTAATCAGTAGCAGTTAAAGAGTAATGATAATTTTGTCCATTTTGAGGTATTAATGTTATAGTTTGTCCAATAGATTCATCAGACCAGTGATATGAAGCAAATTCATCACCAGCATCAATAGTGATTTGTCGTCCACATATAGTATCCATATCTGGGCCTAAATCGAGAGTGAGATTAGGATCGCATTGACCTTTTATTAAAAGACTATCAATATACCAATTATCACCATTATTTTGGGCCATCACAAAAGCTATATAAACATTTTGATCAGCATATGCACTCAAATCAATAGTTTTTTTAGTATATGATGTGCTAAAACTAGACTCATTCCACTCAGAAACAGTAGTAAATGAAGAATGTGAAGTCTGAGAAGTAGTAGAAACACGTACACTATAAGTAGATCCGTAGTTAGTAGAAAAATCTTGTTTTTGATAAAAAGAAAGTACTGGATCATCACAGAGATGTATTTTAGGGGTTACTAACCAGTCCTCAGTTTGTCCACCATAGACTATTTCATAACGAACAAAAGCTGCACCAGAACCCTCATAAGCTTCATTAGTACTTTGCCAATTATAGCTAGTACCTAGTCCATTAGTACCAATATAAACTGCCCAGCAAGCTGGCGGGAAACTACTATTAAACAATTCTACAAAAGGAGAAGGACGTAAAGATGGATAAACAGTTCCTTGCCAATTTAAAGTATCATTATTTAGATTTTCGTCTACACCTCCATTAGGATTGGCACACCATACTTTCAGATTATGTATACCTTCTTCTAATAAATATGAAGCTAAATCTACAGTTGTTGTTTGGTTAGTAGCTAGTGAGCCCGTCCAATTTATTAAATTTGTAGAGCCATCATCAAAGGTCCAATAAATTTTCAAAGAAGTTAAAGTCAGATTACCTCTATTTTTGATAACAGCTTGGAAATTTTGTGTAGAAATTTCACAAAATTCATTATTACTAGGCAAAATTTGAATAACAGAAGCATCTAAATCAGCAACAGGAGTATTAGGATCATAGCCTTCTAATATTGTAACACTACTATTAGTAGGATCTAACCAATCTTTTAATCGATTACTAGAGGCTCCACCACCATCCCAAGATACACCAAGTTTACCATACCAATCTGAACTAGTATTTCCACAAGCTGCATATCCTCCATGTAACTGACCTATAATATGTCCAGTAGGATCAAAAATAGGAGAACCACTAGAGCCCGGTTCAGTAGTCGTACCATCACTCCAGGAAGTTACCCTCCAGTGTGTTCCATCACCTGGAATAGAATTATTTAAATAAGTTGTAGTACTCACGCCATTATTAGACCAACTAATTTTTTTAATATCACCTGAGGGATGATGAATACCCACTACTTTGCCACTAATATTATTATCCATAGTTCTATTCCATCCAGAGAAATATACATCATATGTCGAAGGTATATTATTATTTATTTGTACCAAGCAAAAATCTGAATTAGCATATCTAGCTTTCAGTGTAGCTCCACTCATAGAATTATAAGGAGGAGAACTAACTGGATTAGTACATGTAGGACTTTGCCAATTAAACCAAAATACCCAGCTCGATGGATCAGAGTAACAGTGATTTGCAGTTAAGACATAAGGGGTCCCATCATTATTTGTATTATTTATCAAAGCACCAGAACAAAAACCATCACCACCCGATACCAACATGCATACCGATCGTATCTGATCTTCCCATCCCGCAGCCTGTGGGCATGCTACATTTACATTACAACTACCTGCATTTCCAAATGATTTCAAAGCATATTCATAAGCATTTCTATAACCATGCGTTATTCTATACAGATGTAAGGTAGGCAGATTGTTAATTGCAGCATCTTGGTTTACTTCGATTATAACTTCATCTCCAGGAATTAATGTTGTAGCGAAAACACCATCTTCGCTATTATTGTTATGATTAAAAGCACCTAATACCATACTTTTATCAGCATTATATAAATATAATTCAGTATTTTCTGGTAAATAAAATTGATCAAAAGTGAAATTTAATGTAATGGCTCCATCTGACTTAAATGTCATTAACCATATTTTTTTGCCATTTATGATTGTATCAAAAGCTTGATCCATAATATTTATATCTACATATACATTTTGACCAAATCTCCAAGGTCTATCTTTGTATTGGTCTACTATAGCATCCTCCATTTTCAGTACTTCTACATCGATATGAGGTAAAATGTAGATATTAGTTTTTTTAATATTATGATCAAAACTAGCAGGGATACCTGGATAACTTATTTGACAGTAAGAAATTAAACTGACTAAAAATAATATTAAAAATAATATTTTTTTCATAGTGCAAATAATTTTTATAAAATTATACTATTTTTATAAAATAAAAAATTTTTTTTATTAAAAAAATTTATGTATTTTTGCAAACACAATAGGGCCCATAGCTCAGCAGGTTAGAGCAACTGACTCATAATCAGTAGGTCCCAGGTTCAAGTCCTGGTGGGCCCATCTTTTTTTTAATATTCCTTATTAAAGTATATTTATAGCTTTAGACTAAATTGAACATTTAATATATCGTAAAATCTAATAATTTTTTTCAGTAATGTTTAATGTTATTGAAAAAAAATACTTTTATAATATTTCTAAAGAAGGTTCTATAACGTTTTATATGGGTAAAGATTTAAAAAAAAACTAATTTTACAAAAATAAATTTGTTAATATTGGTTTGTTTATTATTGGACAGTTAAATATTAACCACAAAGTTCTCAAAGAAGGCACCAAGAACACAAAGAAAGATGGAATTAAAAGGGTTATAAATGGCACTTTGTGAACTTTGTGTAATAACTTGGTGCCCTTTGTGGTAAAAAAATTAGCCTAAATAATTAAAAAATGGTTATTTTTTGTAATAATCTAAAATGTTTTTACCAACAATAAACGTTATAGAACCCTAAAGAATAAATAATCTTGCTTAAGTTACCTATAATTAATAGATTTTTCATTAATTATATAAAATCGAAGTAAAATACCTCTCAGTGTAGATCAATAATGGTACTTATAGATATTGATTACAATTTAATCTAGGTCCATTAATAAGAATCTATATCAATCTATGTATTCTGACACTGAGTGCTAAGATATTATATAGTATTAAAAAAAGAAAATGTATGATCTTTTGACACGTGGCGATATCGATGTCATCACATGATATGGTATAGTTTTATTAACTTTAGCATAGTCTAAAATTGATATATCATCGCCAAAAATTATTACTTTGTCACCTTCATTTATATTTGGCCAGATACTAGTTACATCTACCATCATCATATCCATGCATATATCACCTACTACAGGAGCATATTTATCATTTATTTTTACAAAGCCGTTTCCATTCCCCATTTCTCTATATATACCATCTGCATAACCAATTGGGATAGTAGCTATCACTCTCGAATGCTCAGATATAGCTTTACGATTATAACCTATAGATTCTCTAGCATTTATCTCTCTAATCTGAGTAACGAAACTAGATAATTCTGCTGCTGGCATGAGTTTTTTATTTATTTCATCTATATTAGTAATACCATATAGTCCCAAACCTATTCTCACATAATCCCAATGATATTCAGGAAATCTAATAGTACCGTGTGTATTACAAATATGTTTTTTTATTTTATAAGACAAATCATTCTGAAGCTTTTCAGTAAAGTCATTTAATTTTTTAGCTTGTAGTTTTGTGAAATCATCATGTTCGGGCATATCAGATGCAGAAAAATGAGAAAAAACAGTAGATACTTTTATTAAATCTTTCACTTCTTGCAACCTTTTAGATAACATAGTATATTGTTCAGGCAAAAAACCTAATCTGTGCATACCCGTGTCTATTTTTAGATGAATGGGATAAGGTATAGGTGCTAGAAAAGAATATTCCTTTACGACTTGGATCATTTGTTCGAGAGCTAAAAAGCTAAAAATTTCTGGTTCTAAATTATATTTAATGCACATCTGCAATGAAGATAAATGTGGACTCATTACTATTATCGGAGATTTAATACCAGATCTTCTAAGAGATACCCCTTCATGAGAAAAAGCAACACCTAAATAATCAACACCTAATTGTTCTAAAAATGATGAAATATCTTCGGCTCCTGAACCATAAGCAAATGCTTTTACCATAGCTATGATCCCAGTATCTTTAGAGATTATTGAATGAAAATACTGATAATTGTGCTGAATAGCGTTTAAAGATACTCTTAGCTCTGCATAAGAATTGTTTTCTACTAAAAATGGAAGTAATTTTTCAAAAGTATATTTTCTGGCTCCTTTTAATAATATTAAGCTGTCTTTGAATTGATCTGGTTCTATTTTCATTACACACTCTTCTGTAGATCTGAAATGACCTTTTACTCTGTGAAAATAACTTGATAATTTTATTATATTATCCCCAACAGTATATACCTCATCGACTTTGTTTTTATCCAATTCCTTAGCTATTTTTTCGTATAGGACCTCTATACTTTCATCACTTTCGAGAATGTCAGACAAAAAAACAATTTTCTTTTTGCTCTCTGATTTTTGATTTAAATATTGTAATGAGATGCTAAGAGACAAAAGGTCATTAGAGTAGAAATCACTCACTATCAAATTGCCATTGTTACCATGCACAGTTTCTAACCTCATAGATATAGTTTCCCATTGTGGTATATAATTTTGTATTTCATTAGCCATCAACTCATTAGTTAAACAGTAGGTAATGACATGCATAGCATTTTCTATAGAAGCTGTATCGATAAATGGCAGAGAAAAATTGTAAGTTTTATCATCATAGATTAGCTCTATCTCCGTCACCCATTTATTTGTAGACTTATTTATAATTTTTATGTTATCGGTAGATTTTGTACCCCAAGTTATTAAATTTATAGATAATGAACGAGCTTCTTTGATTATTTGATCATAATCTGAGCAAACAATTAATTTTTTTGCGTTGATTGCTAATTTTAATTTTTCTTTAATTTTTTCAGAAATATTTTTAAAATATTGCTGATGGGCAGGTCCGATATTAGTAAAAATTACAGTGTCAGGTTTAATGATATCTGCTAATTTATCCATCTCATGAGGTTGTGAAATACCAACCTCGAAAATACCTATTTGATGTTTAGACTCTAATTGTAAAATAGAATATGGTAGTCCTATCTGACTATTATAACTACGTGGATTTTTAGCCACTTCAAATTTATTAGCTAATGATATAGCTAACCACTCTTTTACAATAGTTTTGCCATTAGATCCTGTAATAGCAACTATAGGGATATTAAATTGTTTACGATGATATTTAGCCCAATTTTGTAATGCATCTAAAGTATTATCAACTATAAAAAAATTAGCATTTTCATATTTTTTAATATATTTTTTGTCTTTAATACAAAAATTTCTTATCCCTTTATTATAAGCATCATCTATAAACAAGTGCCCATCTTGTAAACCCTTTAGAGCAAAGAAAATAGCAGTAGAGGGCTTATTAATAGGCAATCGAGTATCGAAGACAATCTCATCTATAAAAACATTTTGAATATCATTTTTTTGTGAAAAAAAAACTGCATTTATGATATTAGCTAACTCAATTGCTCGATACTGTCTCATCTTTTAATTGTGCTTTTATATTTTCGTCATAATATCTGCGTCTCAAAGTGATCTCAGCACCCAGAAGTATTGCTTGTACAAAAGATCTTTCATTAGCTTTATCTTTTCCAGCAATGTCAAATGCAGTGCCATGCACAGGTGAGGTTCTGACTATAGGTAAACCAGCAGTGAAATTGACAGCTTCTTGATTATCTAATAATTTAAAAGGTATCAAGCCCTGATCATGATACATAGAAAGTACAGCATCGAAATCTTTATAACGCAAATTACCAAAAAATGAATCTGCTGGGAAAGGTCCATAAGCTTCTATACCTATCTCATTAGCTTCTCTAATGGCAGGTATTATTACATCATTTTCCTCATTGCCTATCAAGCCTTCATCACTGGCATGTGGATTTAATCCTAACACTGCTATTTTAGGCTTAATAAATCCAAAATCCCTTTGTAGAGAATTGTCCAAGACTTTTATCTTGCTTAAAATCAAATGTGCATTTAAAATATTTTTTAATTCAGAAATAGGGGCATGAGTAGTCACTAAGCCTATTTTAAGATAAGGATTTATAAACATCATTAAATATTCTTGTATATTAAAAGCATCAGCTAAAAATTCTGTATGACCTTTGAAAGGGAAATCTATTAAGGATAATGCTTTTTTATTTATAGGACATGTTACCAAAAAATCTATTTTGCCCTCATTAAACCATTTAATACCTTGCTCTAAAGACTCTATCGATGCTTCGGCTCCCACCTTTGTTATTTTTCCTATCTCTATTTTGTATTCAATAAAACTCACTGGGTAGATATAGGGCTTGCCAGGTTTTAAATTTTTCAAATTTTTTAGAAGGAATAGATTTACATTACAGTTGTTAATCATTTTTCTATGATATGCGGCTGCACGTGGATTTCCTAAAACTATTGGTGTACATATATCAAATAATTGTATGTTTTTAAAAGCTTTATATATGAGCTCGTATCCAATACCATTTAGATCGCCGGGAGTAATTCCTGCAATTAAAAAATCTCTATCTACATTATTCATTTTTTTTACAAATTTACAATTTTTCTTTTTTATGTTCATATCGATTAATATACAATTTTCTGATTAATTATTATTAAATACAGTTTTTTTTAAAAAATAATTGCTAACCATATTAAATGTAATAAATAAATTGCATATTTGTAGATAATTGATTATACTTTTATAGATAAAAATTTAAAATTGTATCATTTCTGAATTATTTTGATTTAGTCTAATTTATTGATTTGTTTTGCAAAATCAATTTGATTTTTATCTTTATTAGTAATTTTGTAATATAAAATTTATTAAGAATTTATTTATGATTAATAAAGAGACAATTAGTGAATGGAGAGATAATGTTATAGAAAACCTAAATTTTGCAACTTTTGATTTTTTATTAAAAGATATAGAAAAAGAAAATCCTACTTTCACTCCAAAATTTGTAAAAACAGCTATTAAAAATATATTTTATGCACTCACACCAGAAAAATATTATAACTGGATAACCAAGTATAATATTCCTAATAAAACACATAGTCTCGGAATAATTTGTGCTGGCAATGTCCCTGCTGTCAGCTTTTTTGATGTTTTTATGGGATTAGTAACTAATCATGAAGTTTATGTGAAGCTATCTCATTCGGATACTAAGCTAATACCTTATTTATTTGAACAATTATTTAACTTTATTCCAGAGATGCGAGATAGGATTAAATTTGTTGAAAGTATTCATTCCGTAAAGGCTGAAAAGATAATAGCTACAGGTAGCAATAATGCTAATAGGTACTTTTTACAATATTTCGCTGATAAAAAAGCAGTATTGAGACATGATCGTAAAAGCATAGCAGTGATAAATCATGATATTACTGAAAATGAATTGAATGCTTTAGCTGATGATATTTTTCTTTATTTCGGTTTAGGTTGCAGAAATGTATCACTTATACTTTTGCCACATGAATTTTCGCTAAACAAAATCAATGCAGCATTCAAACACTATTCGTGGATTTCGGATAATCTTTATTATAAAGAGATAATAAACTACTATAGAGCATATTTTTCTTTAATGTTTGAAGATTTTATTGATAATGATTTTTATCTATTACGAGAAAGGTTGGATCTGTACTCTCCTATTTCTGTTATCAATTATGCTTATTATAATGATATATCCCAAGTAGAAAATTTTATAAAAGCTAATAAAGAAAATTTACAGTGCATTGTAGGAAATTATTCATTATGCAATACAACATTTGGTAAAACGCAAAAACCAGAATTATCAGATTATCCTGATGGCGTAGATATAATGAGGTTTTTGACGGAATCTTGAGATTTTTATACACAAAATCAAATGTTTTGAAAAAAAACATAATAATTAAAATTCTAAATACTAAAGTACTTTACTCTACGTAATATTTTAATATATACAGCCTTGATATTAATTTTGTTATTTAATAGAATAAACAAAGCAAAAATCACAATTTTCTAAACCCTCGAAACTTCTCATCTTTTCTCATGCTCCCCGTCTACATTGTATTTTTTTTTATTAGGTTGCAATTTTAAAAAAATTAAAGGGATTCAAAATTTGAACCCCTTTAATTTTTTGAAATTTTATCACTATAAACTAGAAGTTAATTTATAATAGTTAATTCGTTTAATATATTAGTAGCACCAGCATATTTATCAATAATAAATAATACGTATCTAATATCTACATTAATGCATCTCTGTACACTTGTTTCGAATAGAATATCACCACTCATACTTTCCCAATTACCATCAAAAGCGAGGCCTATTAAGTGTCCATTAGCATCTATAACTGGGCTGCCACTATTGCCCCCAGTAATATCATTATTAGTAATGAAACAAGTAATGATATTGCCATTTTTATCAACATAGGGCCCAAAATCCTTAGATTTATATAATTCTTTTAATTTATCTGGAACAATAAATTCCTCATTAGTAGGATCTTCTTTTTCCATTACACCTTTTAATGTAGTGATAAAATCATAATGTACTGCATCTGCGGGGAAATAATCTTGTACTGTGCCATAAGTCATTCTCATAGTGCTATTAGCATCTGGATAAAAAGCTTTTTCTGGCATCATTTCTCTCAATCCAGCTATGTATTTGCGATAACCTTCTTTTTGTTTGGCTTCAGCTCTAGACATCTCTTGCCATATTTCACGTAAACTAGATAAAGTATTAAGTGTGATTTGGAACCCTAAGTCGTTTTCTAGGGTTTTTAATTTAGGATTTTGTAAAAAGTTATCCAATCTTGTCTCATCTACTAATATACTTTTACGATAGATATCATCTGCCCACCTTTTGATATCACCTTTATATTTTTTTTCTAAAGTTTTGATAGCTGATATTTGTTGTTCCTTTGGTACTTCACTTGTGTACATTTCAAACATAGCTATGAATATATCTTTATCTACATTGACATTATAATCTTTGAAATGTTTTTTGGCTTTTTCAGATAAATCTTTAGCTATTAATTTTATATTTGCTTCTATTTTAGGCTTATCATTTTTATCAACATTATCTAGATTTTTCAATAAAGCATATAATTGTAAAAAATCAAAACCAAAATAAATAAATTCAGGACCTTGTAGTATGGCTTCTTCTAGATAAGTTATGGTTTTATTATAATTTTGTATTAATTCATAAGATTCTTTAATCTCTTGCAAGCAAGTACCATATTTTTGTTGTCTATTTTGATCTTGTTGTACCCAATTAATAAATTGATTTTCTAATTCTTTTTTTCTATTATAAACATCCCATCTTTTTAGTCCTTTAGTTTGTCCAATATAATATTTCCAGTAGTTAGATATCTGAGCATATTTAGAAGCGTATTGTAATTTGATCTTAGGATCTTTGTTCATATAAGATCGCATTATTTCTAATTTTTTATCTCTAATATTAACTATCAAAGGATTAGATTCATTAATAGCTATATTCACGCCATCTGATGTCAGATATCTATTAGAGCTTCCGGGAAATCCAAAGATCATTGCAAAATCATCTTTTTCTACACCTTGATTAGAAACTGGTAAATATTTTTTAGGTTTCAATGGTACATTATTTTTTGAAAATTCTGCAGGTGACCCATCTGGAGCTGTATAGATACGGAAAATAGAAAAATCTCCTGTATGTCTAGGCCACATCCAGTTATCTGTATCACCACCAAATTTACCAATAGCATTTGGTGGAGTACCTACAAGTCTAATATCTTTATATGTTTCATAAACATATAAATAATATTCATTTCCTTCAAACATAGGTTTCACTACCGCAGTATATTTGCCTTTTTCTGAGGCTTCATTTTCTATTCCTTTTTTAGCCTTATTTATAGCTTTTTCTCTAGAACTATAGCTCATAGAATCGTCTATATCTCTTAATATTCTTGCTGTAACATCTTCGATTTTTACAACAAATGACATAGTCATCCCTTCGATTGGTATCTCTTCCTCTAGTTTGCTAGCCCAAAAACCATGTGTTAGGTAATCATTTTCTAACGTGCTCACTTTTTGTATTGCATCATATCCGCAGTGATGATTTGTAAATACCATCCCTTGTGGTGATACTACTACTCCTGAACAGAAAAAACCAAGATTTGGAGTATAAGTACTGGTACCTAATCCCACAATAGCGTCTTTGATACTTGGTTGAGTATTCGAGTATACTTCTTCGGCACTCAGTTTGATACCTAATCTTGCCATTTCTGGATAATTTAATTCTTCTATCCATACTGGTATCCACATACCCTCGTCTGGGCGTGTGGGAGGTTTCAAGCCAAATGATGCTTGTGTTACAAACAATAATAACAATAACGAGGCAAAAAATCTTTTCATAATTCAATTGGTTTTTTGCAAAAGTAATAAATATTATCTTTGTGTATAGCTATTAAAAGCTTTTTTAGATAAAATTGACATCAATATTAATGAGTAATATGATATTGTAGTTTAATTATCATTATTTTTATGTAACGTAATATTATAACAAAAGTTATATTTAATAAAAAATATTTTTTTTAATTTAGCTAATAAAAATATTTTTTATTAAATTATTTATGCAACGTAATATGTGGAAAATATTAATATATACCGGAATAATATTTATAATAATAGGTATAATATTTTTTTTATTTGAAAAATTTCATTTCAAATTACCTGGTGATATTATAATTAAAAAAGAAAATTTTAGTATTTATTTCCCAATAGTTACTTGTATAGTTTTAAGTATAATATTAACTTTATTATTAAATATTTTTAAGAAATAAAGTTTTATAACTAATTACGTACAAATTTTATCAAATATACTTCTATACTTCTTTAATATATGCTGCAAATTCACATATATATTTCTTAATATTTTTAAAAAAAAGCAGTAATAATAAAGTATCAATCAGAGATTAAAATACTTAGTAGTTTTGTGTAATCCTTTTTAATTCTATATGAAAGAATCATTCAGTTATTATCAATAGCAAAATCAATCATTTTGATATTCAGATAAAATCTTTTTAACATCATCTGGAGCCACTCTACCGTATGTTTTTTCTCCTACCATCACTACAGGAGCCAGACCACAGGCACCCACACAACGCAAGCAATTAAGAGAAAATTTACCATCTGGAGTACTTTCGCCGACTTTAATATTTAGTTGTTTTCTGAATTCATCTAAAATTTTTTCAGCACCACGGACATAACAGGCTGTACCTAAACAAATGTTTATTGGATATTCCCCTTTTGGTATCATAGTAAAATAAGAATAAAAGGTAACAATTCCATATACCTTAGCTGTAGGTATTTTCAATTCACTAGCTACGGCTTCTTGTACTTCACTGGGTAGATAACCAAATTGATCTTGTAATTTATGCAAAATATTAATTAGCTCACCAGGATCATAATTAAATTCTTTACAAGTGTCTTTAATGAAATTTAATTGGCTTTCGTGTAATTTTATTTTGATATGAGACATAATACCTCCTTGGATTTTTTAATCATTTTCAATAATAATTTCAGGTTGTTTTTTGAAATATTGTGTATGAAGCAATTCATGAGACAGTTCACTCATAGGATGTCCGAGATATTCTTCATATAATTTTATAATATATGGATTTTCATGAGATTTTCTTAAAGGCAATCTTCTATCTTCTTCGTAAATAGCTTTTTGTCTAGCTTTTATAATTTCACTTTTCCCATGATGTTGTGGTTGACCACCACCGCCAATACAACCCCCTGGACAAGCCATTATTTCTATTGCATGAAATTCACTTTTTCCAGCTTGTATTTCTTCTAAAAGTTTACGAGCATTGCCTAAACCATGAGCAATACCAATGTTAAGTTTGAGACCATTAAAATCAATAGTTGCTTTTCTGATCCATTCCATACCACGTAGTTCTTCGAATTCTATTTTAGGTAAAGGTTTCTTAGTGTAGAGTTCATAAGCTGTTCTCACAGCTGCTTCTATTACACCACCTGTAGTACCAAAAATAGCTGCAGCACCTGTAGATTCACCTAATGGTTTATCAAAATCACTCTCTGGCAAACTCTCAAAATCTTGTACAGTTTGTTTTATTAATGTAGCAAGTTCACGAGTAGTAATGCTAATATTAACATCAGGATCATCATTGACTCTAAATTCTTCTCTTTGAGCTTCATATTTTTTGGCTACGCAGGGCATTACAGATACTACAACTAATTTTTCGCGCGGTATATTGAGTTGTTTGGCAAAATAATTTTTAGCTATAGCACCAAACATTTGTTGTGGAGATTTAGCAGTACTTGGTACATCTAATAAATCGGGAAAATTTTTCTCAAAGAAATTAACCCATGCTGGACAACAAGAAGTCAAAATAGGTAATTCAACTGATTTATCGCCATTTAAATATCTTGTTAGACGGTCCAATAATTCAGTACCTTCCTCCATAATAGTTAGATCAGCAGCGAAGTCAGTATCGAATACATAGTCAAATCCAATTCTTTTGAGAGCTGTAACCATCTTACCAGTAACAATCGTACCCGGTTTTATACCAAATTCTTCACCTAAAGTTACTCTAACAGCAGGTGCAGTTTGTACTACTACGACTTTATCAGGATCTGCTAAAGCTTGTATGAGTTTACCTGTTTGATCTACTTCTGTTAAAGCAGCAGTAGGACATACAGCTACACATTGCCCGCAATAAGTACAAGGACTATGATCTAGATTTTGTTCAAAAGCTGGCGCTACTACTGCCGTGAAACCTCTATTGACAGCAGATAAGACACCACAAGTCTGAACCGTATTGCACATTAATTCACATCTACGACACATTATACATTTATCCGGATTTCTAATGATAGCTTGAGATGTATCCATTCTATAGGTAGATTGTTCACCTGTATATCTAATTTCTCTAACACCAAGCTCTTGAGCTAATGATTGCAAATCACATTTTCCATTTTTAGAACAAATGAGACATTCAAAAGGATGATCGCTTAGTATTAGTTCTAGAACAGTTCTACGAGCATTAATGATTCGCGGATTACTAGTTTCTATTACCATTCCTTCTGTACATTCAGTAACACATGAAGGAGCTAAATTTTTACGACCTTTTATTTCTACTACACAAATTCTACATCCAGCTGGTTTATTTTCTATATCGAAATCTTCCAATTTCATATGACATAAAGTAGGAATTTCTATATTTATCATCCTAGCAGCTTCTAAAACGGTAGTATTTTTAGGTACTTCTAATGGTATGTTATTAATTGTTATATGAACAGTTTCCATATTTGTATCCCCCTTTTTTTTTTTAAATAATATATACTGCATTAAATTTACATGTTTCTAAACAAATACCACATTTGGTACACAAATCTTGATTGATCACATGAACTTGTTTACGCTCACCTGCTATAGCATTTACAGGACATTTGCGAGCACAGGCCATACATCCTGTACAATTTTCGGGATCAATAAAATAATGAATTAAATCTTTACATTTATTAGCTCTACATTTTTTATCAGTTATATGCTCTACATACTCATCCCAGAAATTATTTAAAGTAGATTGAACTGGATTGGGAGATGTTTGACCTAAACCACATAGAGCGGTATCTTTTATAACCATACAAAGATTTTTTAATAGTTCGAGATCTTCCATAGTACCATTGCCCTTAGTAATTTTATCTAATATTTCACTTAATCTTTTATTACCAATTCTACATGGATTACATTTGCCGCAACTTTCTTCTACAGTGAAGTCTAGGAAAAATTTAGCAACAGACACCATGCAATCATCTTCATCCATTACTATCATACCACCTGAACCCATCATAGAACCAGCAGCTACTAAGGTCTCATATTCTATCGGAGTATCTAGATGTTTTTCTGTTAAGCAACCACCAGACGGACCTCCTGTTTGAACAGCTTTAAATTTTTTATTATTTTTGATACCACCACCAATCTCATAGATAATTTCGCGTAAAGTAATGCCCATAGGTACTTCTATTAATCCAACATTATTTATTTTACCTGCGAGAGCAAATACTTTAGTGCCTTTACTTTTTTCAGAACCGATAGATGTAAACCAATCTGGTCCTTTTAAAATTATAGGAGGCACATTAGCAAAAGTTTCTACATTATTAACATTGGTAGGTTTGCCTCTATAACCTGCTACAGCTGGATAAGGGGGTTTTACAGTTGGTTCCCCTCTATTACCTTCCATAGAATGAATTAGAGCAGTTTCTTCACCGCATACAAATGCACCTGCACCATAGCGTAACTCAATATCAAAGGAGAAATCTGTATTGAAAATATTCTTTCCTAGTAGGCCATATTCTTTAGCTTGTTCTATTGCAATTTGAAGTCTCTTAATAGCAATTGGATATTCAGCTCTAATATATATTAGACCATGAGAAGCACCGATAGCATAGCCACAAATAGCCATAGCTTCTAGTACACTATGAGGATCACCCTCTAATATGCTTCTGTCCATAAATGCTCCAGGGTCGCCCTCATCTGCATTACAAACAACATATTTTTCTGGGCCAGGATTAGATGCGGTTATTTCCCATTTTACGCCAGTAGGAAAACCAGCACCACCTCTACCTCTTAAGCCAGATTTTTTGATAATGTCTATTACTTGTGATGGAGTAAACTCATTTAAACATTTATATAAAGCTAGGTATCCATCCCTTGCAATGTATTCTTCTATATTCTCTGGATCGATGACACCACAATTACGCAAGACTACACGTAGTTGTTTTTGATAGAAATTAATATGTTTAGAATCAGTAACAGGTTCTTTAGTAACTGGATCTCTAAAGAGTAATCTTTCTACTCTACGACCTTTGATGATATGTTCATTTATAATTTCTTTAGCATCTTCAGGTTTTACATAATTATAAAAAGTGTTATCAGGTAAAACTTTTACTATAGGACCCCTTTCGCAAAATCCGAAACATCCAGTAGTAACAACCTTTACAAAATCTTCGAGTTGGTTTTCTTTAATTTCTTCATTGAGGTTTTGTACTATTTGAGCACTTTGAGATGATTTACATCCTGTACCTCCACACACAAGAATGTGATATTTAAATGTTCCCATTTTTATTCTCCTTTATTTATCATCTATTGTTTTATAATTTTGAGGGATTATGCCTTCGATTAGTTCTCCATTACGGATATACTTTTCTATTATTTCATCAGCTCTTTCTTTAGTAACCCATCCAAAGACAATAGGTTCTTGTCCAGGAAGTTTTACTTCTACAGTAGGTTCTGCGTAGCTATAACCCATATCTCCAGTTTGAGTTACTACGGCAGGAATATTTCGCTTTTCTAATTCATCTACAAAAAACGTAAAAATTTCCTTTGCTCCTGCTGCAATACCACTTGTAGCCATACCTACTTTGACTTGTACTAATGATTCAGGGTGTTCTGCTTTTTCCCTGAGATTAATTTGGTCCTCCTGATTTTTTTTTATCTTTCGGAGATCATCTAGTGAAGTAATTTTTGCCATAA
>LFSZ01000009.1:0-1366 GCA_001512885.1 Rikenellaceae bacterium DTU001 | reverse complement strand
ATTTTTTTGCAAAGATAATAATTATTTGTTAATTTAATAACATTGTTATAAAAATAACTATATATAAAATTATCACATATTTAATTGATTAATATCAATAAAAAAATTTTTATTTTTTACAAATTTATAATTTTTTTTTAATAAGTCATTTTTATTTTTTTCAAATTTTCTTCTATATATTTTTTGAGACTACTTCTCATTATATTATTTGTACTTATATCATTTATTATATCTTTAATTTCTATTGTGTCTAAAGTGAAAACGCCATCATCTGTTTGATGTTTGTAAATAAAATGAATATTAGAATGAGATGTAATGAGCAGGATGATAGTACCAGCTATATCCCCCATGGGCTGTCTATCTATATGAGACAATTGAAATGTAGCTTTTATTTCTGTACCTTTATTTAATTCACTTTTGATGTGAAATGAGCCTCCTGCTAGCTCTGCCTGATATTTTAATAATGAGATGCCTAACCCTACTTTTTTATCTTTTTTAGTCGTAAAAAATGGATCTGTAATTTTATTTATTGTATTCTCATCTATACCTTTGCCATCATCAATAATTGATATTTTCAAATAATTATTTGTAGCACTCTCTTGTATATCAATAATTATATTTTGTGCTCCAGCACTGATGGAATTATTTACTATATCTATAATATGATCGACTATTTCTTTCATTTTTGGTAATTAATATAAACATCTCTGCCATCAATTTTGTGTAGGGCTTTTCTGATTTCATCAAATGAACGATTTTTTATATGAAAAACAGTAGAGATACTACCTATATCTCTGATATAGTGAGCATCTGAGTCTGATATAAATTGATTATTTTCTGTATAAGGAAAAAATTTTATGATGCTTTGAGGAGTAGAATATTTAGACACTTCATAAGCATCGACAGATATATCTTTAGGGACAATACCTAATTGACTAATCAAACTATATGTAGATCTATCAATGTGAGCTGGTATAAACAATCCATCCAGTTCATGAACTTTTTTTTCTAAATCATCAATTGTTATATTTGTAGCGTTTATTAGCAGCCAGTCTATCTGATCAATAATATTTTCGTCTTTATCTACGATTAATTGAAATCCAAATTTTTCAGGATCATTATTAATTTTAATAATATTATCATCTATATATTTTTGGAAAAAATCTAAAGTATCAAAATCTTGAAAAAAGGCTAAACAATGAATTTCTTCTTTTGTTGTAACCTCTAGCCCGCAAAGTGTGGTAATGCCATAATCTATAGAAATATCATAGGTAACCTTACAATTAGCTGATGCATTATGATCTGTTATGCCTATGATATCAAGTCCTTTTTTTGATGCTTCTTTTACAATATTAATAGGACTCAT
>LFSZ01000075.1 GCA_001512885.1 Rikenellaceae bacterium DTU001 | reverse complement strand
ATCAATAGTTCATCCATCTCTACTACTCCGAAAAAATTTATATTATCTTCGAAACTTTGTAAAGCTGCCAATATCTTGTGTCGCCAAGCAAAGCTTGTTGGTAGGCTGATGCCCACCTCTTTAGCACAAGCTCTGAGACTTTTGCCTGCTACCATACATCTGATGTAGTCGAGCATTTTTTCTTTCTTTTGCAACCTGTAAACAAAAGTTCCAGTGGTAACCCTAAACTGTCTGCCGCAGTCTTTGCAGCGATAGTTTTGCATCCCATTTTGTAAGCCATTTTTAATGATGTGATTGCTACGACAGTCTGGACAGAGTGGCGGCGCACTGAGTATTTTCAGACCTTGATAATCGACTACATCAGCTTCTAATTTTTTCATTAATGAATAAAGGTTGTCTAAGAATTCTTTATTCTCTTCCTTGCTCATAGCAAGGTATTTACTGGTGTTTTCTACTATTTTTTTCATGAATTAAAATTTTTGTAAAAATATAAAAATTATTTAACATATAAACTTGAAAAACTTAAACATTTATTAATTTCCGATTATTTTGATTCCCATCAATCCTTTCATTAACCTCCTAATACTCAAAAAAATACTCAAAAAAAAATTATTAAATAATCTACTAATAATGATGAATTACTACCAAAACCACTAGAACATGTATAATCAAAAATAAAGATTAATCTATTATTAATGTGATCATTAATAATAAATTTAATGTTAACTTGATTAGTTGAAATCCAAGTGTCAGTTAATACTGCTACTGCACAAGCCTCAGACATAGGATGTGAAAAAGAAAAATTAGAAATAATTACACTATATTCACCTAATGCTTGACATATTTCTGCTGTGCTAAGAAAAGTATCAGGATAATCAGCTTTTTTTTTAATTATTTCCTAAAACTTTAAAAAATAATGATTTTGTTAATTAATATTTTTAATGTAATTTTGCAATTCTAAAATAATAAATTATGACAAAAGCTGACATAATTAAGGATATACAAAAGAAAACTAATCTAAGTAGAGATCTGATAAAATTAGTAATAGATAGCTTTATGGAAACTGTAAAAGAAAATATGTCTCAAGGTGAAAATATATATTTAAGGGGCTTTGGTTCTTTTTTATTAAAAGAAAGAAAAGAAAAAAAAGCAAGAATAATAAGTAAAAATGAAACTATCATTGTGCCAGCACATTATAAACCTGTTTTTAAACCTGCTCCTGAATTTTTAAAATCCGTAAAAGAAAATTTAACAATAGAAAATAACTAATTTTTTAAAAAATAGATAAAATTATGCCGTGTGGAAGAAAAAGAAAAAAACGTAAAATAGCTACACATAAAAGAAAAAAAAGATTGAGAAAAAACAGACATAAGAAAAAGATTCGTTAAACAAATTTAATTTTTTATGTATAAACTGTAAAGATGAATGATGTCATACGAGAACTTTTTATTGACAAGAGACATAATAAGGTCCGAATAGCACTTACTGAAAATAATAAGCTCGTTGAGCTTCAAGAAGAAAATGAAAGTGATTTATTTGCAGTAGGTGATATATTATTGGGACGAGTAAAAAAAATACTCTCTGGTCCTAATGCCGCATTTATTGATGTCGGTTATAGTAAAGATGCTTTTTTACAATATTATGATCTAGGAGATAATTTTTTAACACTGCAAAAATATACTCACGAGCTTATCAGTGGTAAAAACGTTTCTTTAGAATATTACAAAGATTGTAAACAATTACCTAAGTCTGGTAGTATCAATAAAGTTTTAAAACAAGGTGATGTAGTTTTGATAAAAGTAACTAAAGAACCTATAAGTAATAAAGGACCGCGAACAACAGCTGAGATAAGTCTTGCGGGAAGGTATTTGGTTCTTGTACCTTTCCAAAATAAAATTTCTATTAGTCACAAAATAACTGATAATGAAGAAAAAAAACGATTAAAAGAAATGGCAGAGACGCTTAGACCCTATAGATTTGGATTGATTGTTCGTACTGCAGCTCAAGATCGTAGCTTCTCTGAATTACAAAATGACCTTGAAGATTTATTAAATAAATGGAAGAATATTGAAAAAAATTTAAAACATGCCTCGCCTCCTAAAATAGTGTATTCTGAGTTAGATCGTTCATTATCTGTAGTTAGAGATATATTAAATGATAGCTTTTCATCTATAACTGTAGGAGATGTAAATCTTTATAGAGATATTACCGATTATCTCGAAAAGCATTCTCCCGACAAATTAGATATTCTCAAACTGCACAAAGGAACTAATTCATTGTTTGAAACAGTAGGATTAGAAAAACAAATAAAACAATCATTTGGTAAAAAAGTAACATTAAAATCAGGTATTTATCTAATAATAGAACGTACTGAAGCTTTACAAGTAATAGATGTCAATAGTGGTTATAAAAGTAATGACAATAAAAATCAAGAAGAAAATGCATTAGAAGCTAATATGGAAGCTGCTGAAGAAATAGCTAGACAAATTCGCTTAAGAGATCTAGGAGGCATTATTATTATTGATTTCATTGACATGCATTCTAGTGAAAATAGACGGATATTATATGATAGACTAAAAGAACTAATGAAAAGTGATAGGGCCAAACATACTATCTTGCCACCTACTGAGTTTGGACTTGTACAAATCACTCGACAACGCGTTAGACCAGAACTAAATATTGATATCGATGAACTTTGCCCTCTATGCGAAGGTACGGGACAGATAAAACCGAGTATTTTAATTATTGATAATATTTTTGATAATATTAGCTATATATTAAGTACTCAACCTGCAAAAAAATTATCTTTATATCTGAGCCCTTATTTGTATACTTATATCAAATATGGTTTACCTTCTATTTACCTTAAATGGAAATTAAAATTTAAAAATAAAATTAAAATTTTCAAAAATGATGATTACCATTTCCTAGAATATCATATTTACGATTATGATGGCGAGGAGATCTCATTACAATAATATGGATCCCAAAATTTTGGAAAAAATAACTAAATATTGTGTCATACAAGAGAGATGCAAGTATGAGGTAATAAATAAATTAAAAGTTTATAAAGTAAACATTGATGATATAGATAAGTATATTATTTATCTGGAGCAAAATAATTTTTTAAATGAAGATAGATATACAGAGCTTTTTATTCGTAGCAAGATAAATCAAAATCAATGGGGACCTATTAAAATAAAATTTGCTCTTTATCAAAAAAATATTCCTGCACCACTTATAAACAAACATTTTGCAAATTATGATGAAAATTTTTTTAAACAAAAAATTTATGATTATTTAAAAAAACATCAAATAGTAATAGAAAAATTGTCGTATCAAGAAAAAATTTATTGGGCGAGGCATTTATTACAAAAAGGATATGATAGCGATATGATAAGCGAGATCTTATTTTAAAATAAATAAAATATCAAATTACAAAGTAAAGCTAGTATCAGAGTAAAGTGAAAAATTAGAGGCAAAGATAGAGAAAGCGAAAAGTAGAAGTTTAAAAAATTTATAGAGTTATCTGTTTATAATTTTTTAATAAATATTTTTTTTACATTGTTTTTTATTCACATTGTAATATTTTTACAAAATTACAATTCGATTAATTTAAATCGTTATTTAGAATTTATATTTATCATAACTAATATGATTAAAAAAGTGTAACTTTTTAATTATTAAAACGTTTTACTAATAAGTAAAATATAAAACCAAAAAATTATGAAAAAAAATTTCTTAACATTTATCGGTACGTTCTTATTATTTATTACATTATCATATTCGCAAGATACGAGTGAATATATTGTAGATGACCATGTTTATTCTCTATTTGAGCAAGGTCAATATGATTCAGTAATTAAATATATAAACAAACATTATCCAATGCCAAAAGATGAATTTGATTTACCTTATTTTGCCCATTTGGAGTTAAAGGCTAAATGTTTTGTTTTATTAGATCAGATAGACTCTGCTTTTAATGTTTTATTTTATTTAATTTAACTTTACCCATACACGAAGATATTATTTATGATAAAGATTTCAAAAAATTACAATCAGATCCTAGGTGGGAACAGTGGCTCAATATTTTTATCGAAAAAAACATAATAAATGACAATATTGAGAAAAAAGATTTAGCTAAAGAACTTTTTTTAATTGAAATCGAAGATCAAATGATTCGTACAGAATTACTCGACTTAATATCTTCTGCTGAAAGTTATAACCAAGAAGAATTATCAAGTATAATAGATTCATTCGCTAAAAAAATGAATACTATTGATTCAATTAATTTATTAAAAATTGAAAAAATTTTGAAAGAATATGGATGGCCTTCAACAGAATTGGTAGGAGAACAAGGTGTCAATACTATATTTTTAATTATTCAGCATGCTAATGCTAAAGCTAGAAATAATTATAGTAAACTACTAAAAAAAGCAGCTCGAAAAGATATTTCCCAAAGACCAAATTATGCATATTTGATAGATAAAATAAAAATGGATAAAGGAAAAAAACAAATTTATGGTACACAATTAAAATATGTCGAAGAGAAAAAATGCTTTGAACTTTTTCCAATTAAAAATATAAAAAATGTCGATAAACGTCGTGAAAAAATGTTCTTACCTAATTTAGATGAATATTTGAAGTTGATCGAAGAATACTACAATTTATGTAAATGATAATAATAAATCAAAAAAGATATTTAGCTTGTATTAAATGCTTGCAGTATATATTGCAAGCATTTAATATATAAAAACCTAAAGTCTTATCATTAGCTCAATAAATCTATATGCATTAATAAAAATACAAATGTTATAATATAAATGCTTTTAGTATATTTTTTATTGATTTGGGTATCAGTCATACTCAAATATTTTATTAATTAAAATTATTAGATTGATAATTTATGCAAATATGATATATGCTAATAAGTAAATTATTAAAATTTTACTTATAATAATCTAAAAAATAACAATAAATTACTATTTTAAAATTAAATTTTCTTAAAAAAAATAATCGTAATTTTGCTAAAAATACTTGGAAATATTTATAAACTTATGAATAACATACAATTTATTAATCTAACTTCTCATCCATATAATATTGTAGATAACACAAATAATATTATTAAAATTGTTAATCAGGCGCCTATGATTGATGATAGTTTATATTTATTACCACCATTTTGCCTGAGAAATTATAATACTGCTAATATTAATGATAAACATCAAAATGATTTGCTAAATGAATCATTAAATAGACTATCACAAGAGCTTAATAAATATGTTTTGATTTCTTACCCTACTAAAATAAAAGATTGTCTATTAGATGTTTATTATTATATTTTAGGTAATGGATCTAAAAAATTTATAGGCAATCTCAATTTTGAATTAAATCATTATCAAAAGCAACCCTTACAAAAATTAAATTTTATTTATAATAATAAATCATACACTATTTTACCTTATTTAGATGAAATTCATGAGCTATGCGATGAGAATATTATATTACAAGATATTAAACCTTTTTCATATCAACATTATTTAAATGTTTTAGATGATTTCGAAAAAATCAATTTTCCTATTAATATAATTTATCAGAGTATCAATAGTTTTCAATCTGGCAATCTATATCCGGGACTTGTAGCTGTCAGAAGCAATAATGAAAATTATTATTCAGAATTATATCCAGCAGAGGGCGTATTAGATATAGATAAATTTTCAAAATTTAAAGACACAGATAAAAATTTTGATAGTATCATTTATAAGTCTTTAATAGTAGGTCTGAATAGATTTATGAAAATAAATAAATTTAATGATGTAGTAATCGGGATATCGGGTGGTATAGATAGCGCTGTAGTAGCTACACTAGCAACAGAGGCACTTGGAGCAGATCATGTAATTGGACTGATCATGCCATCTATGTTTACTACTTCACTATCTATCACTGATGCAGAACAATTATCTAATAATTTGAAAATAGATTATTATATTCTACCCATTACTTCTATATATAATACTACACTTGATGTATTAAAACCAGTTTTCAAAAAAACGAAATTTTCTACTGCAGAGGAGAATTTACAAGCACGTATAAGAATGCTTTTATTAATGGCATATTCTAATAAGTTTGGTCATATAGTTTTAAATTGTAGCAATAAAAGTGAATTATCTGTGGGCTATGGCACATTATATGGAGACTTAGCAGGCTCTATATCTGTAATAGGTGATTTATATAAAACCCAAGTATATCAAATAGCTAATTATATTAATGAGATTAATACTAAGGAGATCATACCTAAATCTATAATTACTAAAGCACCATCTGCTGAACTACACGCTGACCAAAAAGATGAAGATACTCTGCCTCCATATGATTTATTAGATCTAATATTATATAACTGGATAGAAGAGAATAGATGGAGTGAATCAACAGAAAAATTAATGCATAAATTAGATTTAGATATTTCAAATATAGAAATAAAAAAATGGGAAAACTTGAAAAAAATAATTAGCGCAAATGAATTTAAAAGAAATCAATTAGCACCCATTATTAGATTATCACATAAACCATTAAATGAAGTTTCATTTAGCTTCATTTAATCTGAATAATAAAAAAAATACCTAATTATACTTTTGATGAACGATTATAAAATTTTACATCTATCTCTAAATTATTTGTCAAACCATTTTTACTTGCACAAATTTAACTTTTGTTAGTTTTTTTTGCATAATTGACTAAGAAAATTAAAATAAAAAAGAATTTATTGAAAAATTTATATTAGTTATGAGCCTAATTCAATAAAAATTCATGCAATTTATGAATTGCTAAAAAAAAATGTATTTAGTTAAAAAAAAAACAAAAAATCAAAAATTTCAATTATTTTTGCACAATGAAATAGAAAAATGGAAGAGATAATTACACTAATAAGCTTTGTCATACTTGTAGCTTTTTTAATGTTTATTGATCTGAAAGTAGGTAAAACACAACATCACGTGATGACATTGAAGTCAGCTGCGCTATGGACTATTTTTTGGATAGGAGCTGGTGTATTATTTGGTTTTAGCTTATTGCTATGGGGCCATCATATTCATTCGATTCATTCAATAGAAGATTTATCTTTTATCATCAAAAAGCACCATCATTTAATAAATATTAATGGTTTGGCCTTTGATGAAGCATTGAAATTATATAGACAAAATCTTACAGTAGAATATTTCACAGGATATTTCATAGAGAAATCTCTATCACTAGATAATATTTTCGTATGGTTAATAATATTTATGTCTTTTAATGTGCCAGAGAAATATTATAAAGATATTTTATTCTGGGGTATAGTGGGAGCAGTAGTATTTAGGTTTATCTTTATTTTTGGTTTGTCATCACTTTTAACTGCATTCGAATGGGTGCTTTTTATTTTTGCAGCTATATTACTATATACTGGTATCAAAATGATTTTTAAGAAAAAAGATAACGGAGAAAAAGAAAAAGAAAAGTATCAAAACCATTTTATAGTAAGGCAGTTTTCTAAATTTCGTCATTTCTATCCAGATTATGATAGAGGTTTCTTTTTCAAAAAAGGTGGATTTATATTTGTTACAGGTAGTTTTTTAGTTTTATGCATAGTCGAATTTATAGATATCATCTTTGCAATAGATTCTATACCTGCCATTTTTGCTATTACCGCAGATCCATATATAATTTATTTTTCTAATATTTTTGCAATTTTAGGACTTAGAGCTTTATTTTTTCTGGTATATCATGGATTGCGCAGTTTATATTATCTTAATTACGGTTTAGGAACTTTACTTATTTTGATGGGTGTGAAAATAATCACTGAAGACTGGCTACACGAAATAGGTTTTACTAATATTCATAGCTTGATATTAGTTCTAAGTATTATAACTATTACCATTGTAGCATCATTATTAAAAAAGAATAATTCAAAAGTAAAATCAAATGTTTAGAAGTCATAATTGTGGAGAACTTAGAATAAAAGATTTAGACACTCAAGTAACTTTGTGTGGATGGGTGCATCATATCAGAGATTTAGGAAAATTATTATTTATCGACCTTAGAGATCGCTATGGAACTACTCAAATATATTTTGACTCTAATAATAAACCTCAATTGTATCAAATAGCTAAAAATTTAGGCCGAGAATATGTAATCCAAATAGAGGGCATAGTGAGAGAGAGGAGTAATAAAAATCCTAAAATGCCTACTGGTGATATAGAAATAGATGTAGATAGATTGACAGTACTGAATAAATCAAAAATTCCCCCTTTTACTATAGAAGATGATACTGATGGTGGCGAAGAGCTGAGAATGCAATATAGATACCTCGATTTACGACGTAATGTAATGAAAGAAACAATGATTTTTAGGCATGAACTCAATTTATCAATAAGAAATTTTCTAAGCGAGAAAAGTTTTTTAGAAATAGAAACTCCATTTCTCATAAAAAGTACTCCTGAAGGAGCAAGAGATTTTATCGTACCTTCAAGATTAAATCCGGGTAATTTCTATGCTTTACCTCAATCACCTCAATTACTAAAACAACTTCTGATGTTTGCAGGAATGGATCGTTATTTTCAAATTGTACGCTGTTTTAGAGACGAAGACTTCCGCGCAGATAGACAACCAGAATTTACACAACTAGACTGCGAAATGTCTTTTGTAGAACGAGAAGATATATTAGATCTATTCGAAGATATGATGAGATATCTTTTCAATAAACTTCTTAATATTGATTTACCTACCTTCCCTCGACTAACATATCAAAAAGCTATGGAAACTTACGGCAGTGATAAGCCCGATTTGCGCTTCGATATGCCTATAATCGATATTACAGATAAACTAAAAGGACATGGTTTTAAATTTTTTGATGATTCAGAATATATAGGCGGTTTATTACTAATAAACAAACCATCTGTATCACGAAAGTATATAGATAAATTAACTGAATGGGTAAAAAGTCCACAAATAGGCAGTACTGGTATGGCTTATATTAGATATTTAGATGGAGAACTAAAAGCATCCATTTCTCGATTTTTTTCTAATGAAGATCTCCAAAAAATAATGAATTCTCTCAAGGCTGGTAATAATGACATATTATTTATCATTAGTGGTAACAAAGAAAAATCATTGAACATATTAGGTAATTTACGTTTAAAATTAGCTAATGATTATCAATTAATACAAAAAAATACTTTCAAACCTTTGTGGGTTATAGAATTTCCAATGTTTGAATGGGATGATGAAAATCAAAGATACACAGCTTCTCATCATCCTTTTACAAGTCCATTAAATGAAGACATTGAATTACTCGATACTAATCCTGCCATTGCTAGATCAAATGCTTATGATATGGTAATAAATGGTGTAGAAGTAGGCGGTGGTTCTATCAGAATTCATGACAAAAATTTACAAAAAAAGATATTTAAACTATTAAACTTGACTAATCAAGAAGCGGAGGATAAATTTGGATTTTTCCTAAAAGCATTAGACTTTGGAGCACCTCCACACGGAGGAATAGCCTTCGGAATAGATAGAATATTAACTGTTATGCTAGGTTTGAATAGTATTAGAGATGTAATAGCTTTTCCTAAAAATAATATGGGTAGAGACCTGATGATGCAAGCTCCAGCACCTATATCCGAAGAACAATTAAAAGAATTACATATAAAAATCATATAAATATATTTAAATTTGAGCCTTACATAAATAAATAGATTTGAAAAATCTAATATTATCTATTAATGTATTAAGAATATTAAAAGTATTCATTGTTAATTGTATGTTATTTACCCTATGAAATGCTGGTCAACCTCCTACAAAATGAATTTCATAGAGCAAATTCGTCAGTTAATATAATATTTTCATATAGCTCTATCAATTTTTTTTCTTCGTTTTCCCAGTTATAAATTGTTTCTACAGCCTTTCTACCGCTTTGTCCCATCATTTCAGCTTCTCTATCATGCATAAAAATATATTTGACTTTTTCTACTATTTCATTTGTATCGAATATATCTATACAAAAACCACAATTATTATCTATAATGATATTCTTGTAATTTGGTAAATCAGAAGTTATTACAGGTATACCTGCAGCTAAATATTCAAAAACTTTTGTATTCAAGCCAATTATGTGATTAGGGACGGGATGTAATAATAATAAGCCGAGTTTAACTGATAATAGTAAATTTACTATTTCCTTTCTATTCAATACACCATGGTAAATCACATATTTCCATTCTTCTTTTGTTTTTATTTTATTTTCTAATTCTGGAGGTGAAAAAGGACCTGCTAGATGAAGCTTTATCTGCGAATGATAAGCTATCTGCAACATTTCATTTATCCCTCTTATCTCTGATATTCCTCCTATATATACCATCGCATCTTCTCTATCTTGCCAATTAGTATTTATAAAAGGAAATTCACTTAGCATAGGATAATTTCTTACTTCTATAGTTTTTTTATTTATTTCACCCAATCTTTGCGTTATTTCAGGTACTACAGTGATAATAGCCGAAAATTTTTTTGCATTTTTTTCTTCATATTTTTTAAAAATATTTGAAATAATTTTTAATGTAGTTTTATTTAGATATGGTTTACTCAATAATTGCCTGGGAACATCTTCGTGTACATCATAAATTACCTTTTTTCCTTTTTTAATCAATCTCAAGCCTATGGGGATCAACTCAGGATCATGAAAATGATATACATCGGCATTTAATTGCAAAGCTTTTTTATAAATTTTATTTGTAGTTATCAGCATACGCTGTAATCGAGTTTTGCTTTTACCCACATCCAAAATATTAATTCCATCTATGATCTCATCACCTTTACCATCTGCTACTATCATCCAAACATCATAATTATATCTCCCTAAGCTTTTGCACTCTTTATGAAAGATTCTTATATCATTTCTCTGATGCACGCTCGTCAAATGACACACTTTATTCATATCTTTTATAATAAACTAATTTATGATCTTATTAATCATAGGATAAAAAAACCGAAAATATTTCGCTTTATTTTTTACTTATCTATTATTTTTATATTTTTAAAAAAAATTATTTTACAAGCTCTAATACATTAATGTAATTGTTAACTAATTATTATAATTATATTTTATTTAACTTAACTACTTTATCATTTGAGATGTAATATAAATTGATTACTAATATTATTAAAAATTATACTTTTTTACTTTAAGTACAAAAATAATAATTTTTAATAAGTTTCTTTTTTTTTTTACATTTTTTAATAAATTTATTAAAAATAATTAATGGTAAGCTAATGCTTAATTTAATAGGAAAATTATAATTTTGTTTTACTTTACGTATTTTATACTACCATTAAATAATTTTTATTTAATTTTACAAAAA
>LFSZ01000022.1 GCA_001512885.1 Rikenellaceae bacterium DTU001 | reverse complement strand
GCACTGAGAACCTTCGAAAATAATATTGATTTTTATGGAATAATAGAATTCGAGCAGTTACTGATGAAATATTCAGAAAAAGGTAGGAAGTACAAAAATAGAGAAGAATACGAGGAAGCTAAGAAAAAGAAGCAGAGAAAGGTAGCTGTGATGGCTACGAAAGATAGGAGTGGTAATATGCTATTCAACTTAACTGGCTTCGACAAAGTAAAACGAGCACAAATAGAACAAATATTGAATACTAAAATATCCAACAATAGCGTAATATGTAGCAATCATAATGAAGAATTGAAAAAAACGAAAGTACAAGAACAGAGAAAACTAGAGATAGTAATAGGTAGATCAAAGAAACGAGGCGTATACAGCGTATCTACGATAAACAAACACACCAAGACATTTGTAGGCTTGATAAACAAAAAATTCAGAGGGGTAGCGACTAAGTATTTGCAGAGCTACATTATGTGGTATGTGGTAACGCACAAGTATTTGCGAAAAAGATTAATCGAGGACATTGGTAGGATGCTCAACCTCGCATCATCAGACAGGCGGGCGTGGTTTTTATACAGGGACTTGAGAGCTAAGCCAATATTAAATTTAACATAAAAAAATATAAATTCCCCACCTCCCCCACTCTTCAAAAACTAATTTTTAAAATTTAATATTAAATTTTCGTAATTATAGTTAAAATCAAAAATTATAAGTTACTTAAAAAATTAATTTAAAACATATTATTATTTTTTAATGTTGCGAGTTTTTTTATTAGTTATGTTAATCTTTTAGGAGAAAATAAATGTACACAAATGTTTCAGTTTGATATTCATATTTAAACAAATCTATTATAATTTATTGATTTCATAGCCCCCAATTACTTTTATCTAAAGTTCTGTATTGTATAGCTTCTGCTAGATGATAGGGTTTAATAATTTCAGATTCATCTAAATCTGCTATAGTACGAGCTAATTTCAAAATTCTATCATATGCTCTAGCTGAGAGTGATAATTTTTCCATAGCATTTTTTAATAATACCATACCTTCATCTTTTACTGGACAAAATTTTTTAATTAGTCGTGAATGAAGTTGAGCATTTGAATAAATTTTTGGCAAATTTTTATATCTATCTTTTTGTATTTCATATGCACGCATCGCATTATTTCTAATTTCTTTTGAACTATGACTGGTTTTAGAAGAACTAAGTTCTTTAAAAACCAAAGGTACCACTTCTATATGAATATCTATACGATCAAGTAAAGGTCCGGAAATTTTATTCAAATATTTTTTAATTGCACCATGTCCACAGGTACATTGTTTTTCTGGATGATTATAAAATCCACAAGGACAGGGATTCATAGCTGCTACAAGCATAAAATTTGCAGGAAATGTAGTAGCATACTTAGCTCTACTTATGTTAATTACGCGATCTTCAAGTGGTTGACGCAAAACTTCTAACACTGATCTTTTAAATTCTGGCAATTCATCTAAAAAAAGTATTCCATTATGTGCTAGAGATATTTCGCCAGGTTTAGGTATAGCACCTCCACCTACTAGTGCCACATCACTAATAGTATGATGCGGAGCTCTAAAAGGTCTCTCTGTTATCAATCCACCATTATTTACAATTTTCCCGGCAACAGAATATATTTGAGTAGTTTCTATACTTTCTTCGAATGTCATTGGCGGCATAATGGTAGGTAAACGTCTAGCTATCATAGTTTTACCTGCTCCGGGCGGACCTATCATTAATATATTGTGACGACCAGCTGCAGCTATTTCCATAGCTCTTATTACATTTTCTTGACCCTTCACATCAGCGAAATCTATTATCGATTCACATGTATGTTCACTTATAGACTCTTTAATTGCAGTTTTATTATTATCAGGTATAAAATTACCATGAAAAAAATCAATTACTTCTCTCAAATTATCAAAGCCATAAATATTTAATCCTTCTATTACTGATGCTTCTCTAATATTAGCTTTAGGTATAATTAAATTTTTAAAATTATTTCTTTTAGCTTTTATAGCAATAGGTAAGATACCGTGTACTGGTAGAATACTACCGTCTAGCGATAATTCACCTACTATCATATACTCAGACCAATCTACATCTGGTAATTGATTATTAGCACCCAAAATTCCTAAAGCTACTGGTAAATCATAATGAGAACCTTCTTTTCTAATATCTGCCGGGGCAAAATTAATAGTGATTTTTTTACCTGGAAATAGAAAACCACTATTAATGATGGCAGGTTCTATTCTATTACGACTTTCTTTTACTGCATTATCTGGTAAACCAGAAATAAATGTTTTAGTCCCGGGAGCTAAATCCACTTCTACTGTTACGATAATAGCATCTATACCAAATATAGCAGCAGAAAAAACTTTTAATAGCATATTAATTTATTTAAAATTTAGTGCTTTGATAAATCAGTTTTATAAAAATACTATTTGTTATTCTACTTTACAATTCTTTTAACATTGCTTTTATGATAGCTGAAAGTTTTGGTTCAGCAGCATCAGCAGCTTTCAATACCTCTTCATGAGAAATAGGTTGTATATCTTCAAAACCTCCTAAATCAGTGATAATAGAAACGCCAAATACAGGCAACCCACTATGTGCTGCCACTATTACTTCTGGTACTGTAGACATACCTACTGCATCTCCACCAATAATTCTAAAAAATTTATATTCTGCTGGTGTCTCAAAATTGGGACCTGTAACAGCTACATAAACACCTTCTTTAATTGGTATATTTAAGTTATTAGCACATTGCTTAGCTAAATTGATAAATTTTTTACTGTACGGCTCACTCATATCAGGGAATCTCGGACCTAATTCATCATAATTGGGTCCTATTAGTGGATTTGTACCCATAAAGTTAATATGGTCTACTATCAGCATTATATCTCCTACTTCAAAATCGGGATTCATACCACCTGCAGCATTAGAAAGGAATAAACTTTGTACACCTAGAGCCTTCATCACTCTAATAGGAAAAGTAATCTCTTGCATAGTATAACCTTCATAATAGTGAAAGCGACCTTGCATAGCTACTACATTTTTACCTTCTAAAGTGCCAAAAATTAAATTACTGCCATGGCCCATTACTGTAGAAATAGGAAAATTCGGTATTTCTTTGTAGGGAATTACTGCTACTGGATTAATCTCATTACCTAAATTTCCTAAACCTGAACCTAAAACTATACCTATTTCAGGTTTTAAATCTACTTTACTCTTTAAAAATTCTGTTGTTTTTTTGATTTTTTCTAACATAATCTAATATATATTTATCGTAATTATACTCATTATTGGCCATATTATGAAATCTTATATCTATTGGTGCATAATAGATTGGCAAATCTAATAAATATTTTTTAATTGAGGGGAGTTCTAATCTGGGTATATCTTTTTCTGTTGTTACTATTATTTTATTTGCTGAAGGATAATCATTAAATGCCTTTTTTAGTTTTATTACATCTTTTTCCGTGAATTGATGATGATCTGGAAAATTAAATCTTATCAAATCTTTACACATCAAAAGTAAATGCTCATTAAGTGATTGTGGGTTGGCTATAGCAGTAAAAACAAAAATAGCATAAGGTTTTGTATCATATATTTCTATATTCTTATTGTTATTAAATACAAGTTTTAATTTATTATAACTAATATAGCTGACAAATAATTGCTGATGCGGATACAATTTGATTTTTTCTGTTAAATTTTTAAAAATAATGGGAGAAAAAATAGAAGGGAATTTTGTAATTATTATAATATCAGCTCTTTTAGATGATCGTCTAGGTTCTCTTAGCTGACCGACGGGAAATAAATGATCTCTAAAAAAAGGATTAGAAAAATCTGTTAGTAATAATTGTAAATGTGAATTTACTCTCCAGTGCTGCATAGCATCATCGAGTAAAATAATATCTAAGTCTGGATATTTGTCTAATAAAATTCTAATACCTTTGGCTCTATTCTCACATACTGCTACTCTTACTAATGAACCAAAATTTCTTTTATACACTAATGCTTCGTCACCTACATCAATGACGCTAGCATCATCATTTACTTCTATAAAACCTCTAGTTTTTCTTTTGTAACCTCTTAATAATATTGATACTTTATAATTATTATTTAATAGTAAACGAGCCGTATAAATAGTATGTGGAGTTTTGCCATTACCGCCAAAAGATAAATTACCAATATTAATGGTAGTGATAGGGGGAATATATCTTTTACAAATTTTTATTGAATATAAGAATTTTCTGATTTTCTGTATTAAATAAAAAATAAAAGCAAATGGATATAAAATATATTTCATACTTGCAAATGTATATAAAAATATTTTTTTAAAGATATATATATTTAAATTAATAGATTCAATTTTTTTTGCAATAAATGATCAATTAATAAGGTTTAATAAGCATAAAAGTTGCTTATTATATAAATTAGCATAAAAGTTACTTTGTGACAGATTTATTGTTATTAATTTGTATATAATAAATTTTAATAAAAATATTTGTAATTGATTTATTAATTGTAAATTTGCTAAAAAATTAAGAAATATGAAGTACACACCATTTACTAAGATTCATGAAAGTTTGGGAGCAAAGATGGTAGAATTTGCTGGTTTTTATATGCCAATGCAATATAAAGGAATACAAGAAGAACATATAGCTGTTAGAGAGCGAGTGGGAGTTTTTGATGTTTCTCATATGGGAGAAATATATATAAAAGGCCAGAATGCCTTGGACTTTGCTCAATATGTGACTTCTAATGATGTATCAGCACTCAAAGATGGTAAAATTCAATATTCTTGCTTTCCTAATGGAAAGGGGGGCATAGTAGATGATTTATTAGTCTATAGAATTAATGAACAAGAATATTTGCTAGTAGTGAATGCTGCTAACATAGAAAAAGATTGGAACTGGCTATGCTCTCATGCTCCAAAATTTAATATCGAAATTGGCAAAGACTTGATAAATGAATCTAATAATATAGCTCAACTAGCTATACAAGGCCCATTAGCAATGAAAATAATGCAAAAAATAGTAGAAGAGCCTATAATGGATATGAAACATTATACATGGCAATATGTAACTATAGCTAATATTAAAGATATTTTGCTATCTACTACAGGATATACGGGCAGTGGCGGATGTGAAATATATTTTGATCCCAAACATGCTACAATAATATGGGAAGCTATTTTCGAAGCTGGTAAAGATGAAGAAATTATACCTGCTGGACTCGGCGCACGAGATACTCTTAGATTAGAAATGGGATTTTGCCTATATGGCAATGATATTGATGATACTACTTCCCCATTAGAGGCAGGTTTGGGATGGATAGTTAAATTTGTAGATCATAAAAACTTCATAGATAAAGAGTTTTTATTAAAACAAAAGCAACAAGGAATTAAACGTAAATTAATCGGATTTGAGATGGTAGACAAAGGCATCCCTCGTCATGATTATCCTATTTGCAATGATAAAGGAGACATTATAGGTAATGTAACCTCTGGTACATTTGCCCCTTATGTGAAAAAAGCTATTGGATTAGGATATGTACCTATAGATTTCTCTGATCCTGATACTGAAATATTTATAAATATTAGAAATAAATTAACCAAGGCTAAAGTAGTTACTCCGCCCTTTTATAAACCAAATAAATAAGTATAATACTGATTTTATTACTCAAAAATGATTAATTTTTTTTTAACTTAAAAAATTAGTTTTAATTAAAATTTGTTTATACTTTGTGATCTCTTAATCTCTTTTATGTAAGTTAATCTTAAATATTTAACATGATAATATCATTTATAAAATTATACTATCTGTCAAGCATTGTCTGATATTACCATTATACTGGTCTATATATATATTTTCATTGTGCAAGATATTGAATATAGCATTTTTATAATGGGTAAAAGTAACTAAAAATAAATTATGTTTTATTTCAGTATTAAATTTTTCATTCAATCTATTTATAAGTGACGTAATTTTAAAATAATTATTATCGATACATACATGAAAATGAAAAGCATCGGTTTGCATTAAATTAATTTTTATATTGAAATCTGAAAAAATAAATAAAATCAAGGATAAATCATTTTCACTAATAAAAAGTGAATCTTTAGGCGAAATAGAAATAAGAACTTGATTTTTTTTAATAATACAAGAAGAGATATGTTTATCCTTAGTAGTATAATCGTCTATCAATGTACCTTTAGTATCAGGATCTAAAAAATTTTTTATTAATAATTTTATTTTTTTTTCTTCTAATGGCTGAATAGTTTTGGGATGTAATATTTTAGCTCCATAATAAGCTAATTCGAAAGCTTCTTTATAATTTAAATGTGTCAAAAGTATTGCATTATCAAAAATTTTAGGATCTGCATTGAAAATTCCCGGTACATCTTTCCAGATAGTTACACATTCAGCATTAAGGCAATTAGCAAAAATCGCTGCCGAAAAATCGCTGCCTTCTCGTCCTAATGTGGATATATAACCATCTATTGAACGACCAATAAAACCTTGAGTTATTATCAAATTATTATCTCTTAGTAATGGTTTTACTTTTTCATTTATCATTTTATTAGTTAAATCCCAGTTTATGATAGCATCTCTATGCAATGTATCTGTTATGATTACTTCTCGAGCATCTAACCATATATTAGCCAACCCATATAAATCAAAAACATTATGAATTATTATTGTAGATAATATCTCGCCAAAAGATACAGTAGCATCGTAATGTATGTCATATTCCCAATCTTTATAATTATATAAAGCATGTTCTAATTGCTGAAAATATTGATCTATTTCATCAAAAATCGAAGCATTTTTGTCATTAAAAAATTGTAAAGTAATATTCAAATGAAATTTTTTTAATTTATTTAATTCATCTTGGTAATCTTGATCATTTCTGGCAAGGTAAAGAATGTTTTCTAATGCATTAGTAGTTTTAGCAAATGCTGAGATTACTACTAATGTCGGTTCATTATTTCTTTGTTTTATAATTTTTATAGCTTGTTCGATAGATTGTGGATTTTTTAAGCTTCCACCACCAAACTTATGAATTTGCATTTTTATTACAAATTTACTAGTTTTTTTCGATGTAAAATTAAAAAAATTATACATTGATAATCAATACGATTTGTTTTGTTTGTTACGATATATGAAAATCGGATTTAATAATCTCTTTAAGTATATATAAATATCACAATTCGTCTTTTACCTATTTTTAAAATAAATGAAATGGTCTATTATCTATAATATATTGATAGTATTATTTTTGCCGAATATTTAGATGTAATGAAAAACTGAATAATTTTATAGAGAGTAAAGTATATGCAACATAAATTAGAAAAAAACTCAATAAAAGTAAATATAGTTTATACATAATCAATATTACTATTTAGAGCATTAGTAATATACTTTTTTAATAATTTTTTAGATTAAAAAAAAATATATAATTTTGCAGTTACAAAAAAATGAAAAAATGAAAAAAATTTTATTTGCATTATTAATATTATTAATTGTGCTATTAACCTCTTGCAAAGCCAAAGAGACTTGCCCAGCATATCATCATGGCTCATCAGCACAGATAGAAATAGTAATATCAGATGATATAGGATGAAATTTTAAAAAAAAAATTAAAAAAATAATTATGGGAAAAGGTGATAAAAGAACTAAAAGAGGCAAATTATTTAGTGGTACATACGGAAAGAGCAGACCTTCTAAACGTAATAAAAAAAGAATGCAAAAAAATAAGACAAAACAAAATGAAGGTCAAGAATAAAATTTATGAAAATTGAATGTGCTTACTGTTTAACATCGTTAAATAGTGAGTCTCTTTTTAAAGTTTCAGATAATTTATTATATGTATGTCCTGAATGTGGTAGTGTAACATTAGCTCCCAATCAACATATAAATATATATCCAGTATCATATTTCGGCTCTGATACTAAGAAATTTTCATTCCCTTTGGTACAAAAAATAATAGATATTTTTCAATTAAAACAAGGTAAACGACTTGCCAAATGGATAGATAAAGATGCTAATGTATTAGATATAGGATGTGGAGATGGACAGTTATTAACTGCTATATCTAAAAAAAGACGCGGTAAGTTTATAGGTATTGAATTGGAAAACAAAGCATTACATCGTGCTAAACTAAATTCAAAAATTTCTGTGATAGCTCAAGATATTTTTTACTATGAACCTAATCTACAATTTGACATTATAATATGTAATCATAGCTTTGAGCATATTGGTAAACCAATACAATTAATGGAACAAATTAATAAATTATTAAAGACAAATGGCATTTTTTATATTAACATACCTAATACTGATAGTATACAATTTCATTTATTTCGATCCAAATGGCTTCATTTAGATCCACCATACCATGATAATATACCCAATATAAAAAAATTTATTGAAGTTTTGTTAAATAAAGGTTTTATTATTAAAAAAAATAATCATTGGAATTTTATACATAATATTTCAAGTTTTATTTTAAGTTCTGGTAATTATATTTTCAAACAATTTAATTATTTTGTCAATATTTTAAAAAATCCTTATCCTATTTTCAAGAATATTTTATACATCTTATTAATGATATTATTGACTGTACTACTTATAGTGCCAGCTATTTTAGAATTTATTATTAGTGGTTTATTAAAAAAAGGAGCTACTGTAGAGATAGTAGCTCAAAAAATTGAAGATTTAGAGTGATACTATATCTTTTATTGTTAATTATAAATATATTTATAATTAACAATATTTTATACTCACAAATCTCATTGATTTTAAAAATTTAATTAAGATTTATTTTTAGTAAATAATTAATAAAATCTACTATGATATATAAATATTTAGGATTTTTGAATTTTTTTTCTAAAAAGCTTGATTTTCGATAAAGTAAAAAAATGGGCGCTAATGGATTCGAACCATTGACCTCCTGCTTGTAAGGCAGGCGCTCTGAACCAGCTGAGCTAAGCGCCCTAAAATCTAGATTGCAAAGATAATAAAAATTTTAATAATACAAATTTTTTTATTAGATTTTTAAAATAAATTTATTGTTATCTATATTATTAAAACCAATCTTATTCAAATATTTTTTGTGATAAGGTACATTAGAGACTGTGATTAATTGAGTTATACCTCTTGTTTTGAAAAATTCGGATTTATAAAATAAAAATTTAGCTGGCTTTAGATCTCTGTATGCAGGAGTCACATAATCTAGAGTGATATTTACTTGGTCATAGCTTTGTTTAAATGAAAAAAGTCCCACTATAACATTATCTCTCATCAAAACATAATTTTCTTCATTTGTTTTTAAATTTTCAAAATCAGGAAAAAACTTTTTTATGTCTTCTTTGAAATGATTAACAAAATACATAACTATATTTTCGTGAGGTGAAATTTTGATGATTTCGAAATCGCCAAATTGCTTATGCGCTTGATACAAAAAATAAATGTTTAATACACCATTAATAGCATTTAATAATATAACAGGCATAGCATTTATTAATACACCATATATTACATAAAAAATATTTCCAATCAGTAGATACCATCGCAGCTTTACAATAGAACGCATCATTACTGATATCAACACAAAAGCCGAAGCTATATAACCTATGATTTCTATGAATAAAGATAATTGTTCTGGAGTCATATTTTTTATATTTATTAAAATTATAAAAACAAATTTTTTAAAATAAATTTTACAAATAAATTACAAAATTGTAAAAAAAATTCTAAATTAATAATAATAAAAAAATATTTGATCATACATTTAATAAATACTTAATTTTGCTAAAAAATATGCTTTTATTTCTGCTCGCTCTCATCACTAGTCTAGCTATCCTAGTAAGTTTTAAAATTTTTGAAAAAATCGAGGTGTCTACACCACATGCCATTGTCATTAATTATTTAGTTGCTTTTATATTAGGATATTTTTATCAACCATTTAATTTTCAAAAATTACCTTCATTTGATTGGTTTTATTTGTCAGTAGCCAGTGGTATAATTTTGTCAATTTCTTTTTTTATTTATTCTCTATCTATAAAATATTTTGGCATCAGCATCACAGCTCTAAGTGGCAAAATGTCTATTATTATTCCCATACTTATTGGTTTTTTTCTATTAGGCGATCCTGTTTTAGCACATCGCATTATGGGGATTATTATGATTTTTCCCGCGCTTTATCTTTTATTATTCGAAACTAAAAATGATAAAAATAAAATTACCAAACTAAAATACTTGATTTTTCCTATACTTTTATTCCTTTTCACTGGCTGCAATGACAGTATCTTCAAGATAGCTGATACTTATTTTTTATTAGGAGACAATGCTAATATATATATGTATCTGACAAATGCTTTTGCTATTTCTTTAGTCGTAGCTATTATTTTTGTATTATTTCAGAAACCTAAATTTTTAAAAAAACAATTATTCAAAACTAGTCTCGCGGGCATAGAACTAGGAATTTTAAATTGGTACTCTACATATTTCTTTTTGAAAGCTATTAGATTTCTACCTCTAACACTATTTATTCCATTATTCAATATTAGTTTTGTTTTATTGAGTGTAATATTAGGAAGGATTTTATTCAAAGAAGTATTAAATAAAAGAAAAATTATTGGTACTTTTATTGCAATATTATCAATAATATTATTGAGTTTATAAATTTATTGCATGATGGATGAATATCTGACGATCAGAAGTCAAGCTAAGTCTATATATAAAGATAGAAATAGCAAATTCATTGGTTTATTGTATCCTATAGAAAATTTAGATGAAGTAAAAAATTATTTACAAATAGCAAAAAAAGAATATTATGATGCTACCCATCACTGCTATGCATATATTTTAGGTGTAGAAAAAGAAATACAGTTTGATAGTGATGCGGGAGAACCTTCAGGCTCAGCTGGCAAGCCAATTCTAAATGCTTTATTATCCGCAGATATTACTAATATTTTAGCTGTAGTAGTTAGATATTTTGGTGGTACTAAACTAGGAATCTCTGGGCTGATAAATGCTTATAAATCAGCTACATTATTAGCTATTGAAAACAGTGAAATCATAACTAAATATATTTATGATATTTTCAATGTCAGTATACCTTATACTCAGCAGCAATTATTTTTTAATTTACAAAAAAAATATGAATTCGAATTTGAAATTATAAATGCAGATAATATAGGACAAGATATACAAATTAAGATTAGAAAAAGCAAACGAGATCTTCTGATAAAAGATTGTGATAATATAGGGTTTATAATATCGGAATAAAAAATAAACTTACTATCTATTGATGAAAATTTATTTCATAGAAACACCACGAATTTTTCATTTTTGTTACATATACAGCTTTATTATTGTTTGGGCTAATGCGAATAAATAAATCATCACCATTTGTATTTATATTAGTATCGATGATATCTGCTACTTCTATTGTGCCATCATCCATAATAGTAGATACATAAATATCATAATTATCATTATTTAATGAAGGTTTACGACTAAAAAATAGTGTAAGTCCATCACTCATTATGAAAGGTGCAATTTCATTACCACTAGTATTAACATTTGGGCCTAGATTTCTCGGTGTAGACCATTTACCAGCTCCTAGATGTTCCACTTCATAGATATCATAACCTCCATAGCCACCTAGCATATCACTAGAGAAATATATTTTTTGTCTATTAGGACTATATGCACCAAATATATCATTAGCATTAGTATTAAATGACAAACATTCATATCTTAATAATTCTCCGTTGTCCAACTCTAAAGCATAAATATCTATTGTTTCTGTTTCTTTATTTTTAATAGATATTAAAAAATCTCCATTAATATCTAGTTTTTTTAATTGATCAATATTACCCTCTATTAGTTCAGATTTTCCATTATTTAATTGATAAACTACAAATGGTACTTGAGATATATCCTCTAAGGAATATAAATCAGATCCTATTGAAATTTTAACTCCTAATATTTTTTTAGCATCAGAAGTAAATCCTAAAGGAATTATAGTTTCAGACATGGGCAATTCTAATAATTTTATTTTTTGATAATTTTCAATATTAATATTTTTATTATTTAATACATTTTTATAATAAAATGGTTTTATTAATAAGCTAAAGCAAGAAATAACAAAAACAAATAAACTAGTAAATATCCATCGCATTTTTTTAGAAATTTTTTGCTAAAAATATATAAAAACTATGTAATAGAAACGATTTTTTTTAATATTTAGACTAGTTGATTTTTTTTATATACATAATATTAACATCTAAGTATTAATTTGACTTTTCTTATTGTTAAAGAACTAATTTTTTATAATTTTTTAGGTTTATAATGACTCTGCTGCAAAAGAATACTCGAATTAGTAATAGCAAAGATATCTTTAAAATTCTCTTTAGGATGATTTTTAGCATAAGAACGCACAATCTGCCAGCCTATAAACTGCCCCATGCGTGGAGCACTATATTGTGAAAAAGTACTAGTAAAAGGTGCCTCCCCTATATATTTCATGATTTCTCTCATATCGGTGGTATAGAGTAATTTTTTATCTATGAAAAAGCCCCAAACATTACCTTCATTTTTGCTAGCCCAAATATACTGTGGTGTAGTATAATATATTTTGATACTATCAGCTATATATGGCAATGTAAGGTCTGTGAAATACAATATCTTGCCGTGATATAGCATCTGGTCTAAGAGAGTACTAGTAGGCGGAGTATATTTTTCTACATAAGCACGTGCTATTTCTTTCATACAATCTATTATTATAAAATCTTTAGTCATCCTATATGATATATATCGAGGTATACCCCATTGAGCATAGATAGGATAAGATTGACCCAAATACATATCTAGAGCTATTATGAGGTTATTCTCAGCATATTTTACTGGAAATTCGAAATCTCCGCCAGATATATAAGTGAAAACCTTGGGAATTTTGAATGTACTATCAAAGTATAAAATACGCTTAAAAGCTTCGTACAATTCTTTTTCTAACCAATCTAAATCAGCATATTGTTTATCTACATCTTTTTTTAATTGCTTAACTACTGGATCTGTTAAATATAATTTTATTTGAAATAAATTAGCAGGATTTTCTAAATCTTCTAATCTATAAAAAAAACTATATTTAGGATATAATGCTGTAAGTCTATTCTTTAAACTATCAAGCGGAATGGCAAAAAGATCTTGTTCGTATCTTTGAATTTTGATAGGTGGTAAGTATAATTTATGTAACTTTTTACGCTCTATCGAAGGTAAAAATTCTCTTTCTTTAGTTTTGCTGCAAGAATTGCACGAAGCAAAGAACATGGAGAACAAAATAACTACCATTACTAATTTTTTCATAAAAATTTAATTTTATAATTTTGTTTTATAATTTTCAAAATTAATCAAAGAAATGAAAAAGACAATAATTTTGTTTATCTGTATGTTATTTTGTTTATCTATAGATATTAAAGCACAAAAAGATGAATCATTGACAGATTTCAAATTTTTTAGATGTGGTATGTATGGTACACTAGGCCCCAGCTGGATGAAGCCTGATATGAAAGATTGGAAAAATGAAGGCATGAGATTTGGTTATGGTTTTGGCTTTATGGCAGAATTTGCCGTAGCACCAAATTTAGTGATAGCTTCGGGCTTTGATGTAATGTATGGCAGTGGAAAAATGAAACTTTCTGATACTTTATTTAGTTATGATAATATGACAGATAAATTATCTAATATAAATTCTATTTACAAAATTCAATATTTACAAATTCCCATAACATTGAAAATGCGAACTAATGAAATCAATTATTTTAGATATTATATGAGAGTAGGAGGCTCATTAGGATTGCGTATAGGAACTAAATATACCGAAGAAATATCAGCTCAAGACAATTCGTTTATTTTTCGCACTTATGATAATGAAAAAGCAAATAATCGTATATCACTTTTCAGGGCAACCTTTGATATAGGTGCTGGAATAGAATATTCATTAGGTGGTACTACTGC
>LFSZ01000077.1 GCA_001512885.1 Rikenellaceae bacterium DTU001 | reverse complement strand
ACTGTAAGCAATACTGGGCGAATGCTCAACCTCGCATCTTCGGACAGGTGGGCGTGGTATCGGTATAGAGAGTTAGTAAATATAACATATGTTAATTGAAACATATGTTAATTCCCAGCGTCAGCTCAATCACCTCTCTAAAAATAATAAATACATGTATTTATTATTTTCTTAACAAATCTATATTATTACCCAATTTCAAAATTTTTAACTAATAAGAAAAAAAATTAAAATCTTTTTCTTTTAAATTCAACCTCTTTGGCTTAATTTTTGCTTAATTATTTGTTAATTTTTTTGTAATTTTGTAAGATAATTTTAAATTGAAGGGATATAAAAATTATGAGAGGTATATTAAAGAAAATTATGCCCACTAAGCATGAGCGAGATATGAAGGCTTTGTGGCCTATAGTAGACGAAATAAATGAAGCATATAAATCAGTAGAAAAACTTTCTAATGATGAATTGAGAAATAAAACTTATGAATTTAAAAAAATAATATCAGAAACTATTGAAAAAGAAGAAAAGGAATTAAATGAATTAAAAACTCGATTAGACGAAGACTTAGAAATGTCAATCGATCAAAAAGAAAAGATATTTCATCAAATAGAAGAATTAGAAAATATCATTTATCAACACACACAAAAAGTATTAAATGATATTTTACCAGAAGCTTTTGCTGTTGTTAAAGAGACTACTAGACGTTTTAAAGAAAATTCACAAATAGTAGTAACTGCAACAGATTTTGATCGAGAATTAGCTACAAGAAAAAGTTATGTAAAAATAGATGGAGACAAAGCTATATGGTCTAATACGTGGGTAGCTGGTGGTACCGAAATTACTTGGGATATGGTACCTTATGATGTACAATTAATCGGTGGTGTGGTTTTACATCAAGGTAAAATAGCTGAGATGGCTACTGGAGAAGGAAAAACTCTTGTTGCCACTTTGCCAGTATATTTGAATGCTTTACCTGGACGAGGTGTGCATATTGTAACTGTAAATGATTACCTAGCTAGAAGAGACCAAGAATGGATGGGACCTATATATGAATTTCTTTTTTTAACTGTAGATTGCATCGATAAACATGAGCCCAATAGTGAAGCTCGTAAAAAAGCATATCTCGCAGACATTACTTATGGTACTAATAATGAATTTGGTTTTGACTATTTACGTGACAATATGGCATTTTCTTTAGATGATATTGTTCAGAGAGGTCATTATTATGCTATTGTAGACGAGGTAGACTCTATCTTAATAGATGATGCTCGTACTCCTCTCATCATAAGTGGTCCTACAACTCAGGTGAGAGAACAAGAATATGATGATTTGAAACCTTATGTTGTAAAATTAGTTAATGCTCAAAGGCAATTGATAAATAAATTACTTAATGATGCTAAAGATTATTTACAAAAACCAAATAGAACTAATGAAGATGAAAAACTTGGTGGTGAAGCTCTGCTACGTGCTCATAGAGGATTGCCTAAATATGGGCCTCTAATTAAATTTTTAAGTGAACCAGGTATTAAAGCTATTCTCTATAAAATAGAAAACATTTATCTAGCAGAGAATCAAAAAAACATGCCTATTATTGATTCTGAATTATATTTTGTGATAGATGAAAGAAACAATTCTGTAGATTTGACAGATAAAGGAATAGAGCTCCTAGCTAAAGAAACTGGTGATCCAAAGTTTTTTATCATTCCTGATATTGGGAGTGAATTAGCTGAATTAGAACATAGCGACATTAATCCTAAAGAAAAACAAGAAAAGAAAAATGAATTATTAGAAGAATTTGCCGTTAAGAGCGATCGCATTCATACTATGCAACAATTACTAAGAGCTTACACTCTTTTCGAAAAAGATGTTGAATATGTTGTTTTAGATAATAAAGTTAAAATAGTCGATGAACAAACAGGACGTATATTAGAAGGTCGTCGATATTCTGATGGTCTGCACGAAGCTATTGAAGCCAAAGAAAATGTTAAAGTAGAAGCCGCTACACAGACTTATGCTACTATTACTTTACAAAATTATTTCAGAATGTACAAAAAACTTGCTGGTATGACTGGTACGGCAGAAACTGAAGCTGCAGAATTTTGGGATATTTATAAGCTTGATGTAGTAGTAATCCCTACTAACAAACCGTGTGTTAGAATTGATGCTGAAGATTTAGTTTTTAGAACTAAAAGAGAAAAATATAATGCCGTTATTAATGAAGTAGTAAAATTAGTTGAGCAAGATAGACCAGTATTAATAGGTACTACATCTATAGAAACATCTGAATTACTTAGTAAAATGTTGAATCTTAGGAAGATAAAACATAGTGTTTTAAACGCAAAGCACCATCAACGAGAAGCCGAAATAGTAGCTAAAGCAGGACTTGCTGGTAGCGTTACTATTGCTACAAACATGGCTGGTCGCGGTACTGATATTAAATTAGGACCTGGCGTTAGAGAAGCTGGTGGGTTAGCTATCATTGGTACAGAACGCCATGAATCTCGTCGTGTAGATAGACAACTTCGTGGACGTTCCGGACGCCAAGGTGATCCAGGTACTAGTCAATTTTTTGTTTCACTAGAAGATGACTTAATGAGACTCTTTGGTAGTGATAAAATGATTAAAGTGATGGATAGAATTGGATATAAAGAAGGCGAAGTCATCCAACACCCTATGATTACTAAATCAATAGAACGAGCTCAGAAAAAAGTTGAAGAAAATAACTTCTCTATTCGTAAAAGATTACTTGAATATGATGATGTGATGAATACTCAGAGAACTGTTATTTATAATATGCGAAGAAATGCTCTATATGGCGAGAAGCTCGATGCTGATATTGTACAAATGTTTGAAAAAGTGGCTAATGATTCACTAGAGTTTTATCAAGATCAAGCTGATTTTGAGACTTTTAGTAATTTTTGTCTTCAAACTTTTGGCATAGACCCTCCATTTGACGAAAAAAGATTTTTATCTGACAAGGCTTCTACATTATCTAAAGAATTATTTAATGCCGCCTATCAAGCATATTTAGATAAACGTCATTATTATGCAGAAAAATTTTACCCTGTTATAAAAGAAATATATGAAAATGCTGGTAAACGCTATGAAAATGTAGCTATACCGTATTCTGATGGCAAAAATCAATTTACTATTATAGCTCCCTTGAAAAAATCTTATAAAACTAAAGGACTTGAATTAATGAAAAGTATCGAACAATTTGTTACTTTTTCCATTATAGATAGAGCTTGGATGGATCATTTAAGAGTTATGGATGATCTTAAGCAAAGTGTTAACGCAGCTGTATATGAACAAAAAGACCCTCTTTTGATATACAAAATTGAAGGTGCACAACTTTTTGAACAATTGCTTGATAAAATTTATATAGAAGTCGTTAAGGCATTGAGTATTGGAAGAATACCTATTGCAGAAGAGCAAGTACAAGAAACTGATCAAGTAAAAAGTCCTTCTAAAGTGAGAAATTATAAAACCGGTAGGGATTATAGCACGCCAGCAGGCACTTCACAAGCAGCTCCTAAACGTCAAGAGTACAATGATCCTTCGGAAGTAGCAGTAGCTAACGAACCTTATAGATCTCAAAAAGTTGGACGTAATGATCCTTGTCCTTGTGGTAGTGGTAAAAAATATAAACAATGCCACGGACGAATTAACTAAAATAGATGGTATTAAGCATTTTAAAAAAAATTGTTCAATTTTTTTAATTTATTATATTTTTCAATTGTTAATATCAAGTAATAGAATATGCTGAATACTAATACTTAATAAATTGAAATTTTTGCCTTAATTTTGTGAAAAAAAATGAAATTAGCTGTTATAGGTGCTACAGGTTTGGTGGGTAATGAGATAATAAAAGTATTAGAAGAAAATAAATTAAATATTTCTGATCTTTATCTAGTAGCATCTAAAAAATCTTGTGGAAAAATTATTACATTTAATAATAAAACTTATAACTGTATCACCATAGAAGATTTATTAAACAAAGATATCGACATAGCTATATTATCTGCCGGATCCAAAATTTCTGAAATTTATGCTCCAATATTAGCTAAAAAAGGTACTTTTGTAATAGATAATAGCTCACAATGGAGAATGCATGAAAGTGTGCCATTAGTAGTTCCTGAAGTCAATTCAAATACTATCTCTGAAAATACTAAAATCATAGCAAACCCTAATTGTAGCACTATTCAAATGGTTTTAGCTCTTTCGAGATTACATTGGGAATACAAACTAAAACAAATCGTTGTAGCTACCTATCAGAGTGTTACTGGCTCTGGCATGAAAGGTGTTTTACAATTAGAATCAGAAAGAAAGGGCGAAATATCTGAACGCATCTATCCTCATCAGATAGATCTTAATTGTTTGCCACATGCAGGTGATTTCCTAGATAATAACTATACTACTGAAGAAATAAAACTTATAAATGAGACTCATAAAATATTTAATGATCATAATATAAAAATATCACCTACTGCTGTTCGTGTACCAGTAATAGGTGGTCATAGTGAAGCGATACATGCAGTTTTCGAAAAAGAAATAGATATTAGCAAAGTTATAAAATTGTTAAATGATACTCCAGGTGTTACCGTTATTGATAATCCTAATTTATGCGAATATCCCATGCCGATAAATGTAAAAGGTAAAAATGAAGTCTTCATTGGTAGGATTCGTCTAGATTTATTTGATAAAAAAGCTATTAATATGTGGGTAGTAGCTGATAATTTAAGGAAAGGAGCTTCTACAAATGCTGTGCAGATAGCTGAATACATAATTAATAATATTATTAGAAAAAATAATCTGTAATCAATAAAACAACGATTAACATCAAATAATTTAATTTATTTAAATTATTTGAATTAAATATATTAATGTTTTTTGTTAAATAATCATTTTAGATTTAATAAAAATAATTATTTTTGTTTATTAAATTAAAGATTGTTTAATAATGATTTTGTTTCCCTTTTAATAAAATAATATTTATTGCTAAAAGATAAAGGTATTATGTTTTTAGAATCAAAAAAAGAAAAAAATAAGGCTGGGTGGATAGAAGTAATCGTAGGTTCTATGTTTTCGGGAAAAACCGAAGAGCTAATACGTAGATTACGCAGAGCACAGATAGCTAATTTGAAGGTAGAAATCTATAAACCAGCAATAGATAAAAGATATAATGAACAACAAATCGTATCTCATAATTCTATGAGCTTATTATCTACTCCAGTCGATAATAGTCAGAGTATTTTGCTTTTAAGCAGTGAAGCTGAGGTAGTAGGTATAGATGAAGCACAATTTTTTGATGATGAATTAGTAGATGTTTGTAATATATTAGCTAATAAAGGCATAAGGGTAATAGTAGCTGGCTTAGATATGAATTTTAAAGGAAGCCCTTTTGGTCCTATGCCCAAACTTTTAGCAATCGCAGAATACATTACAAAAGTACATGCTATTTGTGTTAGATGTGGAGATATTGCTCAATATTCATTTAGAAAAAATGCTAATGAAAATTTGGTTTTAATTGGTGAAAAAGATTTATATGAACCTTTATGTAGGGCTTGTTATTTAAAAGCAATTAAAAATAAATATTAGTCAATAAATACACTTTTATATACTGTTTCACCTTTTTTTAATCTAATGGTCGTCTCGCCATACATAGTATCATTAGCTAATGTATCTATAACAAGCGTATCAAAAGGAATAAATAAAGAAGACCATGCAGTTACATTCAATATTGCTTCATTTTTAAATAAATGTTCAAAGCGTCCCTTAGCATCAGCTTGGCCATTTACATTTATATCTGAATTTACTTGCCAAATCCTTATATTCGCATAAGGTACTACTTGATTAGTATCTCTTAATAATTTTACAGTTATTACTGCTTTACATCCCTCTTCTTTTTCACACGAAGAAAATGATAATAATAAACCTAAAACTACCAAAAGAAAAATAAAAATTTTACTTTTCATAATAATTTTTTTTCAAATTTATAATAATTTTTTTAATTAATTAATTTTTTTCAATTTTTTTTTGAAAATTTTATAAGAATATTAATTTAAAGTCATATATAACAAATTATTGTTAGTCAATATAGTGAAAAAATTAAAGTTTATTAATAAAATATTTATTGATCTTTTAGTGCCTCTACACCACTAGCTATCTCAATTAATTCTTTAGTAATAGCATCTTGGCGAGCTTTATTATATTCCAATTTTAAATCTTTTAAAAGCTCATTAGCATTTTCAGTAGCTTTACTCATAGCAGTCATTCTGGCTCCGTGTTCACTAACTGAAGAATCTAAAAAAGTTTGATATGCAACGGTATTTAGATATTTAGGTAATAAAATTTTAATAAAATCTTCCTTTTCGGGTTCTAAAATATACAAACTATTATTACTCACTTCATTTTTAAAAGTTAATGGTAGAAATTGATAAATATTTACAAACTGTTGAGCGGCATTTTTAAATTTATTATGTATAAAAATGATTTTTTGATATTTATTATCAATAAAATCTTGTACCCATAGTTTAGTTAGATTTTTAATCGCATCATAGTCTAATTTGTCTATTAACTCATCATATCTGCCGACAATTTGATAATTATTTTTCTTTAATCCATCATAAATTTTTTTGCCTATTGTTATTATTTCAGTATTTTCTTTTTCTTCATCAGTTAGATTATTTATAAAATTATTAACTTCTCTTATAACATTTGCATTAAAAGATCCGCATAATCCCCTATTAGATGAAAAAGCAATTATAAGTATTTTACCTTTATCTCTCTGGTCAAAAAAATTTGTTAATGAATTACCTTTTTCTTCATATACTAATTGAAAAAATTCAGTTAATAGTTTAGAATATTGCCTTAAGTGTATGATTTTATCTTGAGTACGTCTGAGTTTGGCTGCAGATACCAATTTCATAGCTTGAGTGATCTGCTGTGTGGACTCTATTGATTTAATACGTGTTTTAATAGCTTTTAATGTAGCCATAGCTTATTTTTTTTCTTCAAATTGTTTAGATACTTCCTTTGCTAGCTCAGTTAATATAGATTCAATTTTATCATTTATAATTCCTTGTTTCAAGGATTCTAGAATTTCAGGATGTAGAGATTCTAACTTATGCAGGTAGGTATCTTCAAAATTTCTTACTTTATTTATTGGAACATTTCTAATTAGTCCTCTAGTGCCTACAAATATGATAGCTATTTGCTTTTCTACTGGCATTGGCTTATATTGAGGTTGTTTTAGCAGTTCTACATTGCGAGCACCTTTATCTAATACTGCCATAGTAGCTGCATCGAGGTCACTACCAAATTTAGTAAATGCTTCTAATTCTCTGTATTGTGCTTGATCTATTTTCAAAGTACCAGCTACTTTTTTCATAGCTTTCAACTGAGCATTACCGCCTACACGACTTACAGATATGCCTACATTGATAGCAGGACGAATACCAGCATTGAAAAGATCAGTTTCTAAAAATATTTGACCATCAGTAATAGAAATTACGTTGGTAGGGATATAAGCTGCCACATCTCCTGCTTGGGTTTCAATGATAGGTAGGGCAGTTAGAGAGCCACCACCTTTTACTTTATCTTTAATACTTTCTGGTAAATCATTCATTTGTTTGGCTACCTCATCATTTCTAATAATTTTAGCAGCACGTTCGAGTAGTCTGGAATGTAGATAAAAAATATCACCAGGATATGCTTCTCGTCCAGGGGGTCGGCGAAGTAGTAAAGATATTTCTCGATATGAGACTGCTTGTTTAGACAAATCATCATATACTACCAGAGCATCTCTACCTGTATCTCTAAAGTATTCACCTATCGCAGCACCAGCATAAGGTGCATAAAGTCTATAAGCAGCTGGATCTGAAGCTGGAGCGGATATTACTACTGTATACGGCATTGCTCCTTTATCTTCAAGGATTTTTACTGTTTGGGCAACAGTACTACTTTTTTGACCAATAGCAACATAAATACAATAAACAGGTTCTCCTTTTTCGTAATTTTCACGTTGATTTATTATGGTATCTATTACGATAGCTGTTTTACCTGTTTGTCTATCACCTATTATCAATTCACGTTGTCCACGACCAATAGGTATCATAGTATCAATAGCTTTGATACCAGTTTGCAAAGGTACATTTACAGGTTCACGAAAGATAACACCTGGGGCTATTCTCTCTAATGGCATTTCATATAATTCACCTTTTATAGGACCTTTGCCATCTAGTGGTTCGCCTAAGGTATTTATTACTCTACCTAATAAACCTTCGCCTGCCATAATTGAGGCGATATGTTTGAGACGTTTTACCTTGTCTCCTTCTTTTATTTCACTGATATCTCCTAGTACCACTATACCTACATTATCTATTTCTAGATTAAGTACTATTCCTTTGATACCTGATTTTACAAATTCAACCATCTCACCTGATTGTACGCCACCTAAGCCATAAACCCGAGCAATACCATCGCCTACTTGCAATACGGTACCTATCTCTTCTAAATTGCTCTCAAGGTCTAATCCAGCAATCTCTTGGCGAATGAGAGCTATTACTTCCGAAGGCCTTATTTCTGACATAATTATTATTTTTTTTAATTTACATATCAATTTTAAAGTCTAATTTATAAATACTAAACATTAATTAATCTAAATATTTTAATATTTAAAATTTACACTTTTCATTAATTAAATTTTATTTTTAAATTATTATTTTTTACTAAAGAATTAGGTTATTTTAAGCATAATTTATTTTTTGTACGCATAAATTTTTTTTTCTTATTTTAAAACAGTTTAACATTCTTTGTTTATAATTTGAGATTGAGATATTAATAATTTTAATTTACCTCGAATTTCATATTTTACTTTAATATTTCTTTTCATATTCTTTTCTCATTATTTGTTTGCGAGCTTGTATTAATTTTGTTCTTATACTTTTATCTATCATATAATCATAAAAATTGACTACAAATCCACCGAGTATTTCCTCATCAATATTTTCATTAAATTTCAAAGATTTATCTGGGAAAAAACCATGAATTTTTGATTGTAATTTATCTAAAAGGGATTCATTAAAATGCTGAGCCGTAGTAATATTAACACATAAAATATTATTAGCTTCATAATAGAAATCCTCATAAGATTTTACAATATTTTTAAAAATAACAATTCTTGATTTTCTTAGTAATAAAGTAAAAAAATTCAAAGATAAAGGTTGAATATACTCTGCAAATATTTCTGAGAATATTTTTTCTTTTTTTTCGTTTCTGATTATTGGACTTTGCAAGACAATACACAAATCTTTATTTTCATTTAATATCTTATTGATTAATAAAAGATCATTATACACTAACTCTGCTATGTGTTGTTCGATAGCAAGATCTAGCAGTGATTTGGCATAACGTTGAGCTACATTCATAATTAATCAGTTAAAAGTTATTTTTTCTATTTGTTCTTCAATAATTTTATTGCTTAGTTCTGGATTTTGTAATTCATGTTCAAGAACCTTATGAGCAATATCAAGCGAAATGTCAGCTATTTGTACACGAATTTCTTCGATAGCGCGTAGTTTTTCATTTTTGATTTCTTCACGAGCCGATTCTATGATATTATTAGCTTCTCTCCGAGCTTGCTCTTGGGCTTGAGCTATCATTTTATCTTTAATTTGTCTAGCTTCAGCTAAGATTTTATCGCGTTCTTCTTTAGCTTGTTGCAATAGAATTTCATTTTTTGCTTGCAATTCGGCTACTTCTTGTCTTACTTTTTCTGCTTGTTCTAAAGCATTAGAAATTGTTTCTTCACGTTTTTTCATTGCATTTACAATTGGTTTCCATGCAAATTTTTTTAGCACTAAGAAAACCAATATAAATGTAACTGTAGTCCACAATACTAAACCAAAACTTGGATTTATTAACATATCATTCTTTTTTTTAAAAAAAAGCTTTGCGAGGTAGATTTATACCTCGCAAAGTAAATTTTTTACTTTATGAGGGCTACTACCACTCCGAAAAGTGATACACCTTCTATAAGAGCACAAGCAATAATCATTGCTGTTTGAATTTTATTAGATGCTTCTGGTTGGCGAGCTATGCCATCCATAGCATGTTTACCAATGGTTGAAATACCATATGCACATCCTATTACTGTCAGTGCTGCTCCGAAACTTGATAAAGATATCATAATTTTATATTTTTGGGGTTATTAATTCTCTTCATGTTGTGGCATTGCTAATCCTATAAATAAAGAAGTTAATACAGTAAATATATAAGCTTGCAAAAAAGCAACTAAAAGCTCAATAAAATACATAAAAAAATCCAACAAAATAGATACAGGAGCCATCCATACAGATCCTATAATAAAAATAACAGATACGATGCATAGAATTATAATATGCCCAGCAGTGATATTAGCAAAAAGTCGCACCATAAGCGCAAAAGGTTTAGTAAACATCCCCATTATCTCTGTAGGAATCAAAATGGGATACAACCAAGCTGGTGCTTGAGGATTTGCAAATATTTCTCTCCAGTAATTTTTATTACCGCTAAAATTAATTACTAATAAAGCTATCAATGCTAAAGTCATAGTAACAGCTATATTACCTGAAGCATTAGCTCCAAAAGGGAAAAATGGTATTATACCCATCAAATTATTTAGTAATATAAATAAAAATAATGTTAGTAAATATGGAACATATTTCCAATATTTATTTTTTGGCAAAGTGTCTTTGGCTATTCCATTTATTACAAAGTCAAATACCATGTCCATCAATGCTTGAAATCCTTTAGGGGCTTTATCTGGATTTTTTTTGTATTTATTACCAATTGGTATTAATATAGCACATAAAATGATAGCAGATAACATTAGTGAAAATGCATTTTTTGTAATAGAAATATCTATTAGAGATGCATTTTCTATGATATTACCTTCTTTATCTATTTTTACTATACGTCCTTCCTTGGGTCCTTTATCAGCTATTTTATAATTTAAATATGAAGTATGTCCATGATTAAATTTAGCAGATGAAAAAGTGACTAATTTGCCTTCATCGATCAATATAATTGGTAATGGAAGTGATATATGCTTTTCTCCTATTGTAATTATATGAAATTCATAAGCATCTAATACGTGATCAAAAACCGCATCCATTATCTCGTCTACTGATAGCGTATTGGATTCATTTACATTTATAGTATCCTCATGATTATTAGCATAGATGCTTGTGACAAGGGAAAATACAAACACAAAAAGAGTTATACGAATTTTCATTTTCCACAACTTTATTGCAAAGTAAATAAAAATTATTTATAAAATGAAAACATAATTTGATTTTTTCGAAAAATCAAAAAACAATCTAAATTCAACTAAGTTTTGATTTAATGTTAAATTAATTAATCTAAATTATTAAGTTTTATTATTGATTAGCATTGTTAAACAAATTTATTTAAAAAACAAAAAGAGCCCAGAATAATAATTCTAGGCTCTTTTATATTAAATTCAAAAAAAATTACTTATTAATTAATAGAGGTAAAACATTAATATTATCCGTAGTTTTTATCATAATTTGATAAACTCCATCAGCTAATTGGTTGATATCAATAATGCCAGTTTCAGAATAATGAGCTACTATCTGACCTAAATTATTAATAATCATAACTTCATTGATAGGTTTAGAAGATTGTATATATATAATATCTTGGGCTGGATTAGGATATACTAATATTTCATCATTAGCATAATCATTTATACCTGCATTATTAATAGTTATCTGATTAGAAGGTAAAGATGAGCAATTATTAATAGTAACTACTGTGTGATAAGTACCATTTTCAGTTACCAGATATGTTTGATTTGTCGCTCCTGCGATAGTGTTATTATTTTTATACCATTGATTACCAGTAGGAGCATTTGATTGTAATATGATAGGATTATTGTCGATCTGAGTTATAATAGGTGTATTGGGAATAGGATTGGATAAAATTGTTAAAATATTACTTATGACACTACCGCAGTTATTAGAAACTTGTGCTCTAAAGTATACATTACCAGTAGTAGTGACAGAATAATTAAAAGGAGTAATGTTAGCACTTGGGATATCAAACCAGTTAATTCCATCGTTAGACATTTGCCATTGTATAGAATCATTAGTTGAAAAATCAGACAAAGTTAAAGTAACCATATTATTTTGACAAATTATATTAGTATTAATATTTGCTGATCCAGCAATAGGTGGTTGAATTACATTAACAAATACACTAGCTGAAGAGGAACATCCGTCAATAGTTCCAGTAACAGAATATGTTGTTGATGAAGTAGGATAAACATTTATAGTTGAATTATTACCTAATTCATGAGACCAATTATAATTATTAGCACCAGATACATTCAGAGTAGTTGAATTACCTGAGCATAATTCATCAGGAGAGGCTGATATATTAATAGAAGGTATTTGATTAACAGTAATAATAATACTAGCAGAATTTGATTGATTTCCAGAAGTACCTGTTACTGAATAAGTGGTAGTAGTTGTAGGGTATACTGTAATAGTATTATTTGTACCCAAATTATGAGACCATTCATAAGTGTTAGCTCCACTAGCTGTGAGTGTAGTGCTTTCACCGTTGCAAATAATTTCTGGATCTGCAGTTATTGTAACTTGTATCATGGGAGCACAATCTAGCGTAGTAAAGGAATGTGTATCTGTATAATTACCATTGCCATAATATATTCTCCAATAATATAATGTATTATTTTGAAAATGATCTAAAAGTGTTATGTTATCCGACTGAAGAACAAAACTAGCAGGTCCAGTGTAAGTGGTTAACCCTGAGACCCATTTAATATATGAACTAGTTTGGGGGAATGACGAATTAGTAGACACTTGTATATACCAGCCAGTACCAGAATTTTGCCAAGAGAATTGTACTTCATTATCTGGACAACCTAATAATGTAGTGGTCAGATTAGTAGGTTGAGTACTCGAACAATCATTGACAGTAATTAAAATTAATGCAGAATTAGTAGCATTATTTGATCCAGTACCAGTGACTGTGTATGTCGTTGTAGTTGTAGGTGTTACAGTTTTGCTAGCTCCACTACCCAGACTGTGTGACCAACTGTAAGTGTTTGCTCCACTAGCTGTCAATGTAGCACTCTGTCCACTACATATAGACGATGGGGTAGCATTTAATGTTACGTTAGGTGGATTACAATTAGGAGTTGTAAAGGTTTTTGTAGTAGTATAATTACCTCCACCATAATATATTCTCCAATAATATAAAGTATTTGATAAAAATGAACCTAATGGAGTAGCATTATCAGATTGTAAGACAAAACCAGCAGGTCCAGTATATGTAGTTAACCCTGAGACCCATTTAATATATGAACTAGTTTGAGGGAATGACGAATTAGTAGACACTTGTATATACCAGCCAGTACCAGAATTTTGCCATTGAAATTTTATTTCATTATCTGGACATCCCAATACTGTAGCTGACAAATTAGCAGGTACAGATGAACATGATAAAGTAGTAAAAGAGTGAGTACTTGTATAATTACCCCCACCATAATATATTCTCCAATAATATGTTGTAGCAGATTGAAATGCTAAAGGTGTGGCGCCGTCAGATTGTAAGACGAAGCCTGTAGGTCCAGTATAAGTAGTTAACCCTGAGATCCATTTAATATATGAACTAGTTTGGGGGAACGACGAATTAGTAGATACTTGTATATACCAACCAGTACCAGAATTTTGCCACGAAAATTTCACTTCATTATCCGGACAACCTAGTAATGTAGTAGTTAAATTTGTAGGAGCTGTTGGTGAAGTGTTACAGGCTTCTATTATTTGTTT
>LFSZ01000045.1:12015-20325 GCA_001512885.1 Rikenellaceae bacterium DTU001 | reverse complement strand
GAGGCGGAGCCGAGATGGTCGGAGTGGTAGTGGTACATATTAATATTTTATATATATTTTTCTATTAAATAAATTTTGCCATTTTTATATTCCATAAGCCATAAAGGGTAATCTACTATAATTTTATTAATAATATCTTTTGATTTTTTTTTCTCAAATTTAATAAATTCCTTTTTATTATTTGTTATTTCCAAACAATCAATGAATTCTTTAAAAGGTTTGTCAAAAATAAAAATTTTATCTTTTATATAAAAAAATCCAATATAAATAGATGTATCAAGGTTATCAGAAATTGGTGCATATATCATTGATAAATTGAATTTTTTGGAATTAATATGATAATTTATAAAAAAAGCATTATATTCATTTTTATTGAATAAATTGTATTCAGGTAAAATGATATCATATAAATCATTATATATTGTTGTATCAACAATTATATATTCATTCATATATATTAATTTTTTTAAATCTTGGGAGATTAATATATTTTTTAATAAAATTAATACTATAAATGTAATTAAAAATTTATAAAAATAAAAAAAATTTTTTTTATTTGCCATAAACTACTATATTTAAAAATAATCAGATTTTTTAGAATTGGGACTAAATTGTATGTATTTCCCATTTTTAGGAGTATAAATATTAAATTTTACATTATTACCAAATATTTTACAAACTTCACCCGCCCATTGAACATCACCAGTTTCACCAGTAAAACCTGAAATACCAGAAGGATAGGGTGTGTTTTGGGGATGACTATGATTAAATTCTCTTGCAGTATAACCATATTGTAATTGTCCATTTATCAAAGCTGTCATTCCTGGCTCTACACCTTTATCATGTCCAGTTGTTATAAAATTTAATCCTTTATCTCCAGCTATACCTGTCATAGCATGACTCCACTCTACATCAGTTTTATTTGCAAAAAATTCAAATAATATCACTTCCATTCTGGGAAATTATAATTTTTCCAATAATCTATTAGATAAAATTCTCCATCTTTGCAATCAAAAAGCCAAAATGGCATATCATCTTCATAAAATAAAAATTCTAATAAAGGATTATCTTTATGACTCTTTACTCTCATATATTCTACTTCCTTGATACTATCAGTAGGATACAAAAAATCTTTATGTCCATTTATTACAAAAAATAATTTATTATTAAGTTTAAAAAAACCTTTTATTTCTTTTTCTATAGATGGTAATATTTCTGTAATAAATCCTATATGTATAACACAAGTATCAGTATTGGTACTTGAAGACCCCAAATATTTATAACCATTTGCATCTATAAGGAAATAAATTAAGCTATCGCTATATTTACTAAAATCATTGATAATGTAATCGATTAACATCTTTTTTAAACTATCACTTACTTGATATTCTATCAAATTTCTTTTAATTTTAGTTAAATAATTTTGTGAATAAATGCTATTCCACATAAAAATATTTAAAATTATAAAAAAATAAAACTTTTTCATAATTATTTTTTTTACAAATATATATAATTTTTCTATAAAATTATGAAAATTTAATAGTAATCATTATTTAAAGTAGATTGATAAAATTTCTAAAAATTAATGGTATATTTTTTGATAAAGTAAAAGGTTGGATTTTAATAATTTTCATTTATATAATTTTTGGCTTCATCAGTTAAACATGTGATTTTATCATTAAATTGCTTTAGCCAGCTTATATGGCATAGGTTTTCAATAATTTCTATTTTTTCGAAAGTCTTTACAAGAGATTTGCCCATACAAACTATACCGTGATTAGCCATCATAACTACATCTGAAGATTTTGATTTATCTGCAACTTCATTAGCCAATTCTTTGCTTCCCATTGGGAAATATTTAGCATAAGCAATATTTTTTATATTATAATATGCTTCATCCGTTAGGTTTGTATCTACTTTTAGCCTCCAAATCGATGCCACCGTACACCAAAAAGGATGTGCATGTATGATGGCTCCTACATCTGATCTGACTTTATAAATTGCTAGATGCATACGTGTCTCTATGCTAGCATTATTTAAACTTTTGATATCCTTTTTATCCATACTCAAGTGTATTATATCATAAGCCTTTAGCGAATATTTGTCTATTTGAGATGGAGTTATTAGAATTCCATCATCGACTTTCATACTTATATTACCACCTAGTGTAGTAGTAAGTTTTTGTTGATATAAACGTCGCATGAAATCAGCCAGTTCTTTTGCATGCTTTTTATATTTATTCATAATTAATCAATTTTTACAAAAATAAAAAAAACATTTTCTACCTAATTATATTTTTTTGTTCACCTGGTCAATAAAGTCAAAAATACCATTTTCAGTGATATAATTACTTACAAAATCATGTGGAGTGATGTCAAAAGCATAATTAGCAGATGTATAATGAACGGGAAAAAGCTCCGCAGAGATTAATTTATTGTCATAAAAAACTTGAATAGATTGCATTTCTTTACCTCTTCTCTCCTCTATTGGTATTTGTTGCCCATCTGTAATATTAAAATCAAAAGTACTGCTAGGTGCTGCCACTATAAATGGTATATTATGTTGTTTAGCAGCGAGAGCTTTTAGATACGTTCCTATTTTATTAGCTACATCTCCATTTTTTGCAATCCTATCAGCGCCTACTATTACAATTTCTACCTTATTATTCATCATCAAAAGAGCACCAGTATTATCAGCTATTATAGTAAAAGGAATATTAGCATTATCCAGTTCCCATGCTGTAAGTCGTGAGCCTTGATTTAATGGGCGGGTCTCATCTACCCACACATGTATAGGTATTCCTTGTTTTTGAGCTTCGAATAATGGAGCTAGAGCAGTACCATAATCTCCACAAGCTAGCCACCCTGCGTTACAATGAGTCAATATATTAACTTGTTTATTAGTAGTTTTGTATATATTTTTTATCAATTCTACTCCATGTACCCCTATTTGGTAACAAGCATTTATTTCTTGTTTGGCAAATTGATCTGCACATTTATATACCCTTTCATTTGTAATATGATCTTTAATATTAGAATAAACGAAATCAGCGCCTCTTTTTAGATTTACTGCCGTAGGACGCAAGTTTATCAATTTTTTATAATCTTCTTTTATTAAATTTTTATTACCATCCCTTAATAAATGAGATAGCCATATACCATAAGCTGCCGCAATACCTATAGCAGGAGCTCCACGTATAGCCATCGTAGATATTGCATTCGAAAGATCATCCATTGTTTTTAATTCCAATATTTCAAAAATAAAAGGTAATTTCCTCTGATCTATGCAATTGATACTATGATTTTTAAAATCACCCCAAACTGAGTGGTAATATTTATTATTTATTTCCATAATAATTAATTTTAAATTCTAAATTACACAAAATTAAAATCTCAATGTTGTATTTAGTTCAAAAACTTAGCCACTCACATTGATAATTATTATTTATTAATAAATAATTAAACGCGAGCTATTTTTAAAATTTTTATATTTACCAACATTATACTAAGAGTTCCAAAATTATATATTGTTAGTTATTCTAATACCTTTTTTGTAAACATCAATTGATGGGTATATTTTTTTAGATTTTCGCTATATATCCCGTAGTGGTCAAACATATCAATATGTACACTTTTAAATGCATGAATGATAGTAGAGTTATTCAGAACTATTCCCACATGATTGATATTTATGATTTCTCTTTGATTTTCTTCGTCATAAACAATATTTCCAAAGAAAGCTAAATCTCCAGGATAAGCATCATGTGCAAAGATACGAGCTTCACCTATTTTGCTTTGTTCTTTTGCATCACGAGGCAAAATGATATTATTTACATAAAAAACTAATTGCACAAATCCAGAACAATCTACACCAAAAGGTGTTTTGCCTCCCCAACGATATGGTGAGAATAATAGACTTTGAGCATCTTCGATTATATTTCCAACAGAAATCTTAGTATTATTTTCTCTAAATTTACCGTCTACAATATTTATTTTCATAAAATCATAGATTCTAGCTCCTTTACTTACACACATTATCTGATCTTTTATTTCTATCAGAGCAGTGATAGAGGTAATGGTTTTATATTTACTAATATCATCATCTTCATTTAAAATGTCAAAAGCATAACTACATATCCATCCTTCATAATCATAAAACAAACATTTAACTTTAGTCCAATCTCCATAAGATCCATTTAACTCTATTAATTCTCCAAATAATATCTCATTTATAAGCTCGCTCTGATAATCTGGATCTCTGTACATTGGGATGATTGATTGAGTTACATATGCTTTCATAAAATTAAATTTTTTAAATAAATTATTGATTCGGGACCTAAATTACATAATAAATCGAAAATAGATAGATTTGGTATAAAATCTAATTTATCTATAAATACTTGTCTATAAACTGGTATTTTTATTGCTTCGTATCTTCTGTATTTTGTTCTTAAATCTAAATAATCATTTGAATAATCATTTTTAAAATCATTAGTATAGTTTATATCGATTTTATAATTTAATTGGTTTAAAGTCCATTGTAAAAGAGCTGTATTTATTTCATATAGTTTGTCATATTTAGAAAAAATATCGATCAATTCATCTTCATAATAATCGAAATACGCACTATTTCTATAGTTAGTTATAATTGTTTTATGATGGTACTCTATCCAGTTATAATCTTTTGATAGTAAAATATCTTTAGTAAGGGTATTACTACCATTAGGTCTATATAGAGGCACTATCATAGCTCTTATACCTTGACTAGTAGCTATATAATATCTATTTCTGAATGTTTGCTTTGTAAAAGTTTCATTTATCTCTATTAACCATTCATCAGCCTTCAATGCATCAATAAAAAAAGAAATTGGTGGTAAAAGAAGTGAAGGTATGATAATTTTCATTATAGAAATATTATAAATTTTTAATCATAAAATATTAAAAAATCAACCACATTTAGAATAGCCACATTCAGAGCATACGACACAACCTTCTTTATATTCTAAAGAATCATCGGCGCCACACTGAGGGCAATTTTCTTCAACTTTTGTCCCATCTGGCACATATCGTTTTAATGCTCTAGTAACACCTTTTTTCCAAGTATTTATACTATCATTATCAAATTTCAAATTATCTACTAAATCTATTACTTTTAAAAGTGGCATACCATGACGTAGAATGCCAGAGATTAGTTTAGCATAATTCCAAAATTCAGGATTAAATGTACGAGATAGTCCACGAATAATAACTTCATAGCCGTCCTTATCATAAAAAACAAAATCGTAGCGGGCATGCTCCATTCCTAGATCTTTTTCTCTAATCACATATCCTTTAGTGATATCTTTTGGAATATAAAGATGCTCGGCTCTACCTGTAAAAATTTCATAAGGTTTATCGTTATATAAACCCACTACAGCTATCCACTCCTCCTCTTCATTTTTGAAACGTATCACATCAGCTTCTAACTTTTTAGGACGTTTAGGAGCATGAGTCTCACCAAATTCTTTTATATCTCTACTAGAGCTCACTAAAACTCCCGTCCTACTACCTTCTCTGTATACAGTTACACCTTTACAACCACTCTCCCATGCTGTACGATAAAGTGTATCTATCAACTCTTCTTCTACATTTTCGGGTAAATTGATAGTAACAGAGATGCTATGATCTACAAATTTTTGTATCCTACCTTGCATTTTCACCTTAGCAACCCAATCTACATCTGCACTTGTAGCATGATAATATGGAGAATTATTTATTAGCTCATCTATTTTATCATCAGAAAAATTATTTTTTATCTCATCAATAGAATATCCTTTTACCTCTAGCCAAGTCAAAAATTTAGGATGAAACACATTATACTCTTCCCATGCATCACCCAACTCATCTATAAAAGATACTTTTACAGTTTTATCATTAGGATTTACTTTTCTACGTCTTTTATAAAAAATAGAAAATACTGGTTCAATACCAGAAGTAGTTTGCGTTAATATACTAACACTACCAGTAGGAGCTATAGTTAGCATAGAAATATTGCGACGTCCATATTTAGCCATTTCACTTTCTAAGTTTGGATGTATTGAAAATAAACGATCCAAAAAAGGGTTGTCTTTTTCTTTTTTGAAATCAAAAATTGGAAATGGTCCACGTTCTACAGCAAGTTTAACGGAAGATTTATAAACTTCAAGGGCCAGGGTTTTATGTACTTCTTCACTAAAATCTATCGCACTATCACTACCATATTGTAAGGCTAAAGCAGCTAACATGTCTCCTTCTCCTGTTATTCCAATTCCAGTTCTTCTTCCTTGGATAGCTTTTTCTTTGATTTTTACCCACAATTCCCTTTCAGTTCTTTTAATTTCAGGAGGTTCAGGATCAGCATCTATTTTTGCTATTATTTTATCTATTTTTTCTAATTCTAAATCTAATATATCATCCATAATCCGTTGAGCATAAGCTGCATGTTCTTTGAATAAATCAAAATCAAAATAAGAATTATCGCTAAAAGGATTTATAACATAACTATAAAGATTGATAGCAAGCAGTCTACAGCTATCATAAGGACACAAAGGTATCTCACCGCAAGGATTTGTAGATGTAGTCCTAAAGCTCATATCTGCATAGCTATCAGGGATAGATTCGCGTAGCACAGTATCCCAAAAAATAACTCCAGGCTCAGCACATTTCCATGCATTATGAACAATTTTTTGCCAAAGTTTGCGAGCATCGATAGTTTTTATCACTTTAGGATTGGGAGAATCTATTGGAAACTGCTGCACATAAGGCTTGTCATCGATCACACATTTCATAAATTCATCATCTATTTTAACAGAAATATTAGCAGCAGTCACTTTTGACAGATCAGCTTTGGCATCTATAAAATCCTCAGCATCTGGGTGCTTGATAGAAATAGTGAGCATGAGCGCACCACGTCTACCATCTTGTGCTACTTCACGAGTACTATTGCTGTATCTCTCCATGAAAGGAACTACTCCAGTAGAGGTAAGAGCACTATTTTTGACTGGACTACCCTTGGGTCTGATATGGGATAAATCATGGCCCACCCCTCCTCGTCTTTTCATTAATTGCACTTGCTCTTCATCTGTTTTCATTATGCCACCATAAGAATCAGCCTGATTACCTATAACAAAACAATTAGACAAACTAGAAATTTGATGGTCATTACCTATACCAGCCATGGGGCCGCCTTGTGGCACTATATATTTGAAATTTTTTAATAAAGAATAAATCATATCAGCACTCAAAGGATTTGGATACTTACTCTCTATGCGTGCCAGTTCCTTTGCTAGACGCCAATGCATATCATCAGGTGTAAGCTCGTAAATATTACCTTTACTATCTTTGAGTGCATATTTATTTACCCAAACGGTAGCAGCCAGCTGATCACCATTAAAGTATTGTGTAGATGCTTCTATTGCTTCTTCATAAGTGTAACTCTTTGGCTTATTCTTATTTTCACTCATAATGTCATATTTTTTTTTAATTTTTTTGTATATTATTACCTAATTTATAAAGAGATATTTTTAATTAAATTTTTTTATTATTTAATTTCAAAAAGTAAAATTACAATAAAATTTTGCTAAAATAAAATATAATTATCAACATTTTTTTGAGTTATTGACAATTAAAATTATTATTAAAAAATACTATTGAAAATGAATTAATTTAGCAAAACAGTTTTTATATCATTTTCTAAACCTTCAAATGAATAAGGTGAAGAATAAATTTTGCCATTTTTATCAATGATAAAAAAAGTAGGAGTTCCCCAAATATACCATCTGAGACAATTCTCTCCATTATATCCTTGTAAATCAGTAATTACAGTGAATTTAATACTATCTTCTTTTGTGGCCTTTTTAATAGCATCTACATTAGTATCTATGGAGAAACTAACAAAATAAATATCATCACCATATTTTTCGTAAAGATTATTAATATAAGGCATTATAGACTTACAATGATAACAATCGGGTGCCCAAAATATTAATAAAACAGGTTTGTTAGTAATATTACTTAACCTAAAACTATCCGAATCTAAAGTGATGCCAGTAAGTTCGGGAGCTTCGGCACCTTTACTAAGTTTAGTTATCATCATAGCTTTTCTATAATTTTCATCGGAAACACTAGCACTACATTGTGTATCATGCATATAATTGAAATAAATATATAAAAATACAGATTCATACTGAGGGGTATAAAAAGTATTTAAAAGTAGATTAAGTACATATTTGTATTGTTGTTCATTCCATGAAAATTGACTTAAAATGAAATCTACAGCTTTTTTATATTGCTC
>LFSZ01000045.1:0-11956 GCA_001512885.1 Rikenellaceae bacterium DTU001 | reverse complement strand
ATTTAATGTCATTATACCTATTATTTGGATGTGTTTTATTAAATTCTTCTAATGATGGATGTATATTAGCTTTAATTACTTTATATGCTAAAAATTCTTCTGGTACATTTTTAATAAATTTTGATAATTCATTATTGATACTATCTATTTTATCAATAATTATGCCAAGTAAAGGATCTTTGGGGTTTTTAGAATATATTTCATCCCCCATATCTATTAAATAATATAATTCATCTTTGATTTTCAAAAATTTAACAAAATACTTATTCTCTTCAGAACTTATTACTTTTAAATTTTGAATTGGATCTTTATGATTAGTATGCAATTCGATATAATGCTCATTATTAAATAAAAAATCAATGAATTTTTGATTATTTTGCCACGTAATAGAGTATTGACCACGTGGTAAAGGTTTAGAATATACAAAATCAACAGCACCATTTTGACTAAAGAAACTATCGACTGGTTCTAATGCATTGCCTTTAATACTTATTAGCCTAAATATTTGATCTTCGGGTAAATCTATTATTAATAAATGTATACGATAAGTGCCATTTTGCCCATTTAAAAAACTTGTTAAAAAAAGAAAAACTATCGATGCTAAAACAAATCTTTTAATAACTAAGCTCCAATTCATAAAAAATCTTTCATTAACTATTCTACAAAATTATTAAAAAAAGTTTAAATAATTATTAAGTTCTATAACGTTTATTGTGGGTAATAAAATTTTAGATTGCTACAAATAGGTTATTTTTTAACCACAAAGAGCATGAAGATATTATACAAACTTCCACTCATCCCAATAATAAATAAATTAATAAATGTTTAAGTTTTTCAAGTTTATATGTTAAATAATTTTTATATTTTTACAAAAATTATTATTCATGAAAAAAATAGTGGAAAACACCAGTAAATACCTTGCTATGAGCAAGGAAGAGAATAAAGAATTCTTAGACAACCTTTATTCTCTAATGAAAAAATTAGAAGCCGATGTAGTCGATTATCAAGGTCTGAAAATACTCAGCGCCCCGCCACTGTGCCCAGACTGTCGTAGCAATCACATTATTAAAAATGGTTTACAAAATGGAATGCAAAACTATCGCTGCAAAGACTGCGGCAGACAATTTAGAGTTACCACTGGTACTTTTGTTTACAGGTTACAAAAGAAAGAGAAAATGCTCGACTACATCAGATGTATGGTAGCAGGCAAAAGTCTCAGAGCTTGTGCTAAAGAAGTGGGCATCAGTCTACCAACAAGCTTCGCTTGGCGACACAAGATATTGGCAGCTCTACAAAGTTTCGAAGATAATATCAATTTTTTCGGGGTAGTAGAGATGGATGAACTATTGATGGATTATTCTGAAAAAGGCAGAATATACAAAAATGCCGAAGAGCTGAAGCGGGCTAGGAAGCAAAAGCCAAAGAAAGTAGCCGTATTAGCTGCTACAGACAGAGCTGGCAATTTATTATTCAAAAAATTTGAAAGCAAAAAGCTAAGTTCAGAACAGATAGAGCAATTTCTGAAGGCTAAGATGCCAAAGGATGGAGTTATGTGTAGCAGTAATAAAAAAGCATTCAAAAAGGTTAGAAGAAATGTAATCAAGCATAAAGAAATAGTAACTAACCATAGACAAAAGCGAGGTATATATAGCCTGAGTACTGTCAAGAAAAAAACTAGTGAATTCACAAATTGGATATATTTCAAATTTAGAGGAGTAGCTACCAAATACCTGCAAAACTACACTATGTGGTATGTAGTGATGGGTAAATACCTCACAGGCAAGACTGTAAGCAATACAGGGCGAATGCTCAACCTTGCATCCTCGGACAGGTGGGCGTGGTATCGGTATAGAGAGTTAGTAAATATAACATATGTTAATTGAAACATATATTAGTTTTCCGACTGATTAGTTTTCAAGTTTTCAATTCTCCCCGTCCAACATATCTCAGGTTATAATTTGGATAATCAAATTTTAGATTGTTACAAAAAAATAACAATTTTTTAATTATTTAGGTTATTTTTTTATCACAAAGTGCCATTTTAATTCCATTCTTCTCAGTGTTCTTTGAACATTATTAGAGTACTCTGTGGTTAATATTTAACTGTCCAATAAAAGATAAACCAATATTAACAAATTACTCTTTTTTTTAATTTTTAACCCATATAAAATGTTATAGAACCTAAATTTCACATAAAAAATTTTTATAATTTTTATTTTTTATGTGAAAAAAAATATATAAATTTGTAGTATGAAAAAAAAATTTATAATTATTTGTTTTATGGTAGCTAGTTTATTTTCAAATTGTCAGTATCCTATACGTAAACCTATAGTGCAAGGCACATTTTATCCAGCTAGTGCAACGGAATTAAAAAAAGAAATCGAAAGTTGGTATAAAGCATATCAACCTACGAAATACATAACTCCAATCAGAGCAATAATAGTACCTCATGCTGGATATGTCTATAGCGGAGCTATAGCCGCTAGAGCATATGCACAAATAGAGCCTGGAGCTAAATACAAAAACGTATTTTTAATAGGCAGAAGTCATCAAGGGTATTTTAGTGGTGCATCGCTATATACATCTGGTGCTTTTGCTAATGCTCTCGGAGAAGTAGAAGTAAATGATGATATCTGCAAAAAATTATTGCAACACAAAATATTCGATCATCCAAGCTATTATCACGACAATGAGCATTCATTAGAAGTACAGCTTCCTTTTTTGCAATTACGCTTAGCACCAGATTTTAAAATAGTTCCTATCTTAATAGGTACCGAAAATACTATAATCTTAGATGAGATAGCTACCATACTAAAACAATATTATGAACCAGAAAATCTTTTTGTAATCAGTACAGATCTATCTCATTATCCATCATACAAAGATGCTATTATTTCTGATAGTTTAACTGTAGAGGCTATCTTGTCTGGTGACCCGAAAAAATTTCAAACTACAGTAAACTACATAGAAACATCGGGTAAATATCCAAATTTATCAACAGCAGCATGCGGTGCTGCTGCTGTATATGTACTTTTAAAAATAATAGAAAATGAACCATGCGCAATTAAAAAAATCTATACTGCTAATAGTGGCGATATATCTGGTGATCACTCGAGGGTGGTAGGATACGCTAGCCTAATAGTAGTACCATCTGATAAAAATACAAATATTCAAACTAAATCTACTGATACTGAATTTACTCTAACTGATGAAGAGAAAAAATTTCTCAAAGATTTAGCCTTTAAAAGCATTAAGTATGGATTAACGTATCATAGTTTTCCTAAGGTTGATATTCCCGATTGGCCAGGATTACATACTAATTGTGGTGTTTTCGTTACTATAAATAAAAGAGGAAAACTGCGCGGTTGTATAGGGACATTTAGACAAGACAGACCATTATGGCAAAATGTGATGGAAATGGCTCAGAGTGCAGCATTCAGTGATCCTCGTTTCCCGCCACTTAGTTTTGATGAACTAAATGAAATAGATATAGAAATCAGTGTTTTGACTCCATTGAAAAAAATTAATTCTATCGACGAAATACAATTAGGCAAACACGGTATTTATATCAAAAAAGGGATGAATTCTGGTACCTTCCTGCCACAAGTAGCTACCGATACTGGTTGGACATTAGAAGAATTTCTTGGTCATTGTGCTCGAGACAAAGCTGGCATCGGATATTATGGATGGAAAGATCCTGATGCAGAAATATATATTTATGAAGCTATAGTCTTCTAATTATTTTTTTTAGTATCTCTAAAATCTATAATATTATCATTTTCCTCCTCGTACCAATCAGGCGGAGCATCGTCTTCATCTTCCTCCTCCTCTTGTTTAGGATACAACATTGATATTGGTTTATACAAAATCAATGCTTGCAAAGTACCAGATATGAAACCTCCGAGATGTCCTTCCCAAGAAACCTCAGGAAATAAAGGAAGAATTCCCCAAAAAAAACCACCATACAGAAAAATAACTATCAAAGATTGTGCTATGAAATTGGGATGCCTGATCACAACACCAATCCAGAAAATAAAAAAAGCCAAATGATAAACTAATCCACTAGCTCCTATATGCATAGTATTACTATTACCTATCAACCAAATAAATATTCCAGGAAAAACCCATCCACATGCTATTATTCTGTAATAATAAGGCGAGAAAGAATTTTTCAAAAGCAACAGCAATACATATAAAGCAATGACATTACCAAATAAATGACTCAAATCATTATGAACTAAAGGAAAAATAAAAATACCATATATATGTTGCAAATCTCTCGGTATCACTCCTATCAAAAATTCATTAACACCTGGAATATCTTTTAGAATATAGCCCCAGATTGGTAAAATAACTATAAAGGTGGCCTCTAATAAAGCAATTAAAAAAGTCCTTTTATTTACTATATGAAAAAGTTCATCATTCATACACTTTAATAAATTATTTTGTAAATTTTATTTATTAAAAATAATTTGTCTATAAAATTATAAAATTATTCCTTTTATATGATATGACAATAATTTATAAACCACTTAAAATATTTAATAATAATTATTTTTAAGCTATAACTAACAATGATGATATATCAATGTGGAATGAAAAAAAGCAAAATAATTATGTTTTTAATCTATTTGTTTGCTAAAACAACATAAATAACATATATTTTAATCTAGTACAAAAATATTGCTTCACTTGTAAATTCCTAAAAAGATAAAAAATGTTTTTTATTTTATTTTTATTTTATTACTTTTGCAAATATGAAAACTCAACAGTATTTAGTTTCTGCACGTAAATATAGACCAACGAGATTTGACGAAGTAGTTGGGCAAGAAGTGATAGTAAAAACCCTAAAAAATGCTATCAAAACTGATCAACTAGGGCAAGCTTTCTTATTTACCGGCCCTCGAGGTATAGGCAAGACTACTACAGCACGCATTTTCGCTAAAACTATTAATTGTGAAAATATCACTCCAGATGGTGAAGCTTGTAATGAATGCCCATCATGCATATCTTTTAATCAAAATAACTCGTATAATATTTATGAATTAGATGCAGCTTCTAATAACAAAGTAGATGACATAAGAGCACTAATAGATCAAGTAAATATACCACCACAAGTTGGCAAATATAAAGTTTATATAATTGACGAGGTGCACATGCTATCTGATAGTGCTTTTAATGCTTTTTTAAAAACTCTAGAAGAGCCTCCAGCCTATGCTAAATTTATTTTGGCTACTACCGAACGACATAAGATTTTACCCACTATTCTGAGTCGTTGTCAAATATATAATTTCAAACGTATATCAAATGAAGATATCGTAAAACACATTGAAAAAATCGCAAAATTAGAAAACATATCTTACGAAGTAGAAGCTCTACACGTGATAGCCGAAAATAGTGATGGAGCCTTGCGAGACGCATTGAGTATGTTTGATCAGCTTGCTTCATTTGGCGAAGGCAAAATATCATATCATATAGCTATAGAAAACTTAAATATCGTAGACTATGATCTTTATTTTCAGATTACTGATACGCTTATAAAAGCTGATATATCTAAAACACTATTACTCGTAGATCAGATCATTGCTAATGGATTCGAACCAATTCATATCATAAAAGGATTAGCTGAACATACTCGAAATTTACTTTTCACTTCTATGAATGCTACAGTTGAGCTTTTAGAAATAAGTGAAACTCATAAGCAAAAATTAATAAGTCAAGTAAAATATTGTTCCTATGATTTTCTCTCAAATTCTCTAAAAATTTTATCTGAAGCTGATGTAGCCTATATGAATACTCACAACAAAAGACTCCTACTCGAGGTTTCTCTTTTAAAAATTATAGATAATAATAAAAAAAATAATGACGAAAAATTTACTGATTTATCATCAGATACATTAAATATAAATACCAAAAAATCTACAGTTGCTACCAAAGAAAATATACAACGAAATGATTTCACATCTGTCAATAGTACAAAACACACTACTCCCACTAAATTAGCTAATGGCATTAATTCGTCTGGTATTGTAAATACATTTAGTATAAGAGAAAAAATCAAAGAATACCATACTAAAAAAGAGAACAAAAAAGAATTAAATGAAAAAAATATTAAGGAACTTCTAAATCAACTAGCTAACGAAATAATAAATGATAAACCTAGCCTTTCACATATTTTATCTAAAATAAATATTGATTTTGATGGACAAAAGCTCACATTCAATGTAGAAAATCTAATAGAGGCTGAGAGTATCAATAAAAATTTAATAGATATCAAGCAATATCTTGCTAATAATTTAATTCAAAATGGTTACGAAATACAAATAAAAGTAAATGAATCTACACAAAAAGAAAAATATAAGAAAGAAAAAAGCAAAATAGAATTAAATAAAAAAGCAAATAACAATACAACAGCACTAAATAAAAAAGCATCAAATAACGAAGATGATGAATTATTTTTCGATGAATTAAAAAATAAATACCCTTCATTAAATATTTTAGCTAAAAAATATAATTTGAAACCTACAAATCCACAAAATATATAAAAATTATGAGAATAAAAAAATTAAAAATTTTATTAACTTTAATAATTGCACTGGGAATAGGGCAATTATTTGCTCAAGTTAGCAATTATTCATACACAACTGTCCCTAATGACCCAATGAACACCCGAATATATACCTTAGATAATGGGTTAAAAGTTTTCATGACTGTATACAAGGCAGAGCCTAGAATACAAACTTATGTTACTGTAGCTTCGGGTTCTAAATGTGATCCACCAGAAACTACTGGATTAGCACATTATTTCGAGCATATGATGTTTAAAGGTACACCCAATTATGGAACACTCAATTGGGAAGCTGAGAAACCCTTGTTAGATCAAATAGAGGAATTATTTGAAAAATATAGAACTCTTACAGACGAAAAAGAGCGTAAAGCTCTATACAAAGTCATCGATAGCATATCCTATGAAGCATCTAAATATTTCATAGCTAATGAGTATGATAAAATGATGGGCTTCATAGGGGCTACTGGTACTAACGCTTTTACTTCTTATGACCTCACTGCTTATCAAGAAAATATCCCCAGTAATCAGCTAGAAAATTGGGCAAAAATACAATCAGATAGATTTATTAATCCTGTTCTACGAGGCTTTCATACTGAATTAGAAACTATTTATGAAGAAAAAAATATGACAATGACAAATGACTCACGCAAAGTTTTTGATGCTATGTTTGAGTCATTATTTGCTGTACATCCCTATCGTGTACCAGTAATTGGCTATGCCGAACACATCAAAAATCCTTCTATGCGTAATATCAAAGCTTTCCATCAAACTTATTACGTAGCTAATAATATGGCTATTGCTTTGTCTGGAGATTTTAATCCAGATGAGGCAATTAAAATCATTGATAACTATTTCGGTAAATTGCCATCTCGACCTATACCATCACTAGACATTCCTGAAGAAAAACCTATTACAGCTCCTATAATAAAGGAAGTATTAGGACCTGATGCAGAAAATTTGCTAATCGGTTATCGCTTACCTGCAGCTGCACAAGTAGAACTACCAATATTAGAAATTTTTGATAGAATATTGAGTAATAGTGTTGCTGGATTGATAGATATAGATTTAGTAAAAAAACAAAAAGTCTTGAGAGCTAGCTCTGGCTCATATACGCTAAAAGATTATAGTGTTTATTTCCTCATGGGTAAACCCAAAGAAGGGCAATCTCTTGAAGAAGTTAAAGATTTACTATTACAACAAATAGAACGTGTGAAAAAAGGAGATTTCGAAGAATGGCTATTACAAGCTATAGTTAATGATGTGAAATTAGAAAGAATCAAACAATTAGAAAATAACGCTAGCCGTGCAATGATGTTTGTAGATGCATTCTCTCTGGGTATACCATGGGATAAATATTTAGAAACTTACGAAATATTAAATAAAGTTACTAAAAAAGATGTAATAGATTTTGCTAATAAATATTTTCAAAATAATTACGTAGTAGTATACAAAAAAGTAGGTAAAGATCCTAATATTCAAAAAATTGCAAAAAATAAACTCACTCCTATCGAAACAAATAAAGATGAAGAGTCAGAATTTTTCAAAAAAATCAAAGAAACACCTGTCCCTGACATAGCACCTGTATTTTTAGACTTCAAAAAAGATATCCAATTTGGAGAGTATACACCAGATATTCCTATATGGTATATCAGAAATACAGAAAATCCTACTTTTAATTTAAGATTTGTTTATGATATTGGCTTAGAAAATTTTAAAGAATTACCTCTAGCAGCTAGATATATTAAATTGTTGGGCACTGATAAATATTCTCCAGAGGAGATATCAAATGAGTTTTATCGTTTAGGAATCTCTTATAGTATAAATATTGGCGAGGATAAAACATACATAAGTATTTCGGGACTTACAGAAAACTTACCATCAGGTATTGATTTAGTTATGCACCTTTTAAATAATGCTAAATCTAATGATACTATTTATAAAAATTTTATTAATGATTTAGCAAAAGAAAGAACCGATGCTACAAAAAATATGATGTATATTATTAGCGCTCTTGTCAGCTATAGTTTATATGGCGAAAATAATCCTATGATGCACACACTTTCTACAAAAGAATTAAGTAAAATGAACCCTGATGATTTATTAGCATTTGTTAAAAATTTACCTAAATATTCTCAAAAGATTTATTTCTATGGAGATATTTCATTAGACGAATTGATCACTATTATGAAAGAACATTATCACGTAAATCCACCTTTTAATATTTTAGATAACACTTATAAATTCGAAATACAACCTACAGATAAAAATGTAATGTATTGGGTCAATTACGATATTCCTCAATCTCAATTATTTATGTTTTCACGCGGTCCTAAAGGTTATAATCCTAAATTGGAACCCACAGTAGCATTATTTAATGAGTACTTCGGTGGTAGTATGAATAGTATAATTTTCCAAGAAATGCGTGAACGTAGAGCTTTAGCCTACACTGCTCTGTTTTTTTATCAGCTACCAGATAAAAAAGACGACTATGCTTATAGCTTGTCATTCATCGGCACTCAATATGACAAACTCGATGGAGCTATAGATGGTTTCATAACTTTATTGAATGACATCCCTAGATCAGATAACTCTATAGAACTATCCAAAGATGCTATTTTAAAATCTTTACGTACCGAACGAATTTTACGTTCAGATATTTTCACTGCTTATGAGATAGCATTAGATAGAGGCATAGACTTCGATGTTAGAAAACTTGTTTTCGATATTGTGCCTACACTTACCTTTGATGATATTGATAATTTCGCTAAGGAAAATTTAAAAGGCAAAAAATTTACATACGCTATTATAGGTAACAAAGAAGATCTACCTTTCAAAGATCTAAAAAAATATGGTAAAATAAAAGAATTGAAAGTTTCTAAACTTTTACCAAACTAAATTGTTTCATAATTTTATAAAAAAAGGGGCATATGCCCCTTTTTTTATACATCTAATTTGTACATCTAATTAATTTACCATAAATTTAATTGGTAATGTATCATTTACACTTTTTATATATTTTATCATCCATTAAATCTTAATTTTAAAAAAAATTATAATAAAGTAAAATATTTTAAAAATAATTTAAATTATTTTTAAAATTCTCAACCCATTTTAGTAATTATTATATAAAAAAGTAAGATTTCAACAAAAAAATTTATTTCCTTCCAGGATAAACTTCTAAAGCTTTTTTTAGTAGCTCCATACTTCGTTTCATATCATCTACATTAAGTACATAGCTAATTCTCACCTCTTGTAATCCACGCTCTGGTACTGAATAAAAACCGGTAGCAGGGGCGAGCATCACAGTTTCATTATTTACATTAAAATCTTCTAAAAGCCACTGACAAAATTTGTCTGAGTCATCTATTGGCAGTTTAGCCATTATATAGAAAGCACCTTTAGGTGTAGGACAGTAAGCTCCCGGAATACTTTTTATACCTTCGATCACTACATTACGTCTAGCTACATATTCTTTTTTAATAGCTTCGAAATAAGATTTGTCTACATCTATAGCTGCCTCAGCAGCAATTTGACCAAAAGTAGGGGGACTCAATCTTGCTTGAGCAAACTTCATAGCAGTAGCCATTACTTCTTTATTCTTAGATACTAGCATACCAATACGAAAACCGCAAGCACTATATCGTTTAGATACAGAATCTACCAATATTATATTTTGCTCTATTTCTTTTAGGTGCATAACAGAGAAATGTTTACTACCATCATAAACAAATTCTCTATATACCTCATCTGCTATTAAAAATAAATTATGTTTTTTTACTAATTTACCTAATTTTTCGATTTCTTCTTGGCTATACAAATAACCTGTAGGATTATTAGGATTGCAGATAAGAATAGCTTTGGTTTTAGGAGTAATATATTTTTCGAACTCCTCTATCGGAGGTAGAGCATAATTATCTTCTATAGTAGAGATTATAGGAACTACTTTAACTCCAGCGTTAATAGCAAATCCATTATAATTAGCATAATAAGGCTCTGGTATGATAACCTCATCATCATTATCCATTATAGTACCAAAGGTAAATAATATAGCTTCGCTACCTCCTGTAGTTACTATAATTTCATCTGGTGTCACGTGAATATTATTTTCTTCATAATATTTACATAATTTTTCTCTAAAAGATAATATTCCTGCCGAATGACTATATTCTATTACCTTTAGATTGATATTTTTTAGTGCATCTATAGCTAGTTTAGGTGTTTCGATATCTGGTTGACCTATGTTTAAATGATAAACTTTGACACCTCTTTTTTTAGCTGCATCTGCATAGGGTACTAACTTCCTTATAGGAGAAGGGGGCATCATTTGCCCTTTTTTTGAAATACTTAACATATATTCATTGTTTTATAATTGTTAATCACTTTTTTTTAAAAAAAAAATATTATTTCATTGTTTAATTTTTTCATTTCTATTTGATCACTTCGCCTTTGATTACCAGCGTGATAGGAGAATTTTCGGCATTAGAAAAAATAGTTATTTGTTTAGTAAAAGGCCCTTCTTTTTCGGGTTCGAAAGTTATACTGATTTTATTAGATTGTCCTGGCATAATAGGTTCTTTAGGATATGAAGCCACAGTACATCCACAAGTAGAACGCGGTTCAGATAAAAACAAAGGAGCTTTTCCAATATTTTTAATAGTAAAGTCTACGCTCACTATATCTGTTATTTTGATTTTGCCAAAATCATGGGTTGTTTTATCAAATGCCATCATAGGCTCTTGAGCTGATAAGTTACTCATCATTGTAAAAACCAAAAAAAAGAAAATCAATTTTTTCATGATAATAGTTTTTTTTTATAATTATTGAACTATTGGAATTCCAGAAGCGTCAGTTTTACTATACGGTATAGCTTCAGCAGGTTTTGGACTTACTTTGCCAGTGATTAGTAAAACTACATTACCATTATTAGCATTAGAGCTTACGGTAATTTGTTTCGAAAAATTACCAATCCTATTAGAATCATACTTAACAGTGATTTTACCTTTTTCACCTGGTTTAACAGGTTCATTAGTCCATTTAGGTACTGTACAACCGCAAGTACTACGTACATTAGATATTATGAGAGGTTCATCTCCTACATTTGTAAAAACAAAATCTATTTCTGCTTTTGAGCCCTGAATTATTTCCTTAAAATTATATGATTCATTATCAAATTTAATAATAGGCCCTTTATTACCTTGTGCCATTAATATTTGAGATACAAATATTAATAAAACAAAAAAATTAAATGTTTTCATATTTTTTTTACAAATTTAATGATTATTTAAAATTTAGCAAAAATTATACCATAAAATCACATTTACTTAAATAAAAATTGGTTCTATAACGGATAGTATGGGTAATCAAATTTTAGCTTACCACATAAGAAAT
>LFSZ01000108.1:428-17790 GCA_001512885.1 Rikenellaceae bacterium DTU001 | reverse complement strand
CTAGGAAGCAAAAGCCAAAGAAAGTAGCCGTATTGGCTGCTACTGATAGAGCTGGTAACTTATTATTCAACAAATTTGATGGCAAAAAGCTAAGTTCAGAACAGATAGAGCAATTTCTGAAGGCTAAAATGCCAAAGGATGGAGTCATGTGTAGCAGTAATAAAAAAGCATTCAAAAAGGTTAGAAAAAATGTAATCAAGCACAAAGAAATAGTAACTAGCCATAGACAAAAGCGAGGCATATATAGCCTAAGTACTGTCAAGAAGAAAGCTAGTGAATTCACGAATTGGATATACTTCAAATTTAGGGGCGTAGCTACCAAATACCTGCAAAACTACATTATGTGGTATGTAGTGATGGGTAAATACCTCACAGGCAAGACTGTAAGCAATACTGGACGAATGCTCAATCTCGCATCTTCGGACAGGTGGGCGTGGTATCGGTATAGGGAGCTAATAAATATAACATATGTTAATTAAAACATATGTTAGTTTTCCAAATTCATACAATACCACTCCAATAATTTCTATCAATAATATTAATTAATATTACTAGAATATATAAATAATTTTCTCAGCCTCTAAAACTTTAACTTACCACATAAAAGATTTATCTCAATACCTATTTAAAATATATAAAATAATTATTAAATTAGGTGTTTAATCTATAATTAAATCATTGTTCATATCATATTTATTGTTTTATATATGTTAATGCTATACACTCTATAATAGTTTTGTATTCTCTGTTTTTTGGATTTAAGCCTGTTGTTTCTCTTTCCTTACAACCATGACCTTTAGGTCAGGGTTAATATCTAGAAGATTGCCTATAATTAATCACAACTTTTAGTCATGGTCTTAATTATTCGGACTTTAGCCCTGAAAAAGGGTATATCTTTTTCTTTGTTCATCTCCTGAGCTAAAGCTCGAGGTGATTATGTGCATAAAATTATATACCTATACGATGATTTATTAGTGGGTATTCATATATTGACCGTGCAAAACCCCGTTTTTTATAATCTTAATGTCTATTAAAAAAATTATTTATAAATCTACAACAATCTAAATAAAAATGCCTCTAATTAAATATAATGTAGCAAAAATTTGTGTATAGTTAATGATATACAATTAAAAAGTATTTTAACAAATTTATTATATAATTTTCACCTCTGGTGTCAACATGATACCAAACTGTTCGTTTACAGAATTAATAATTTTATTTGCAAGGATTAAAATATCTTTTCCTTTTGCATTACCATAATTTACTAGGATGAGAGAGTGAGTTGATGATACACCAGCATCACCCTCTCTATAGCCTTTCCAGCCTGCTTTTTCGATTAACCAACCTGCTGATATTTTATATTTATCATTATTATAAGGATAATAGGAAATATCAGGATATTTAGATCTTAAATCTGAAATTTTATCATAACTACATATTGGATTTTTAAAAAATGATCCTGCATTTCCTATTTTATCTGGTGAGGGAATTTTTTTATCTCTTATATCTAAAATAGCTTGTCTTATTTCAGTTATTGAAGGATTATAATTTTGAAATTTATTTTTTAAATCATTATAAGAAAGATTAGGATTAGCTCGTTTTTTAAGTTTTATTTCTATCTTAGTAATAAAAAATTCTGGCATTTGCTGTAATAAACTTTTTCTATAGCCAAAATCTAATTTATCAGAAGAATAAATTTCGAAATCACATTTTTTAAAATTAAATCCATAAACTTTTTGTAAAACTGAAGAAAATTCAGCTCCGTAAGCACCAATATTTTGTATAGGAGCTACAGCACAGCTAGATGGTATGCCAGATAGATTTTCTACCCCCCAATATTCATTTTCTACACAATATGACACAAGCTTATCCCATTGAGTACCACCTCCCGCAGTTATCACAATATTATCCTTATCTTCATTGATGATTTTTATAAAATCTATAACGGAATGTATTACAAATGATATAGTATCTTTTGTGAATAACATATTACTACCTTCTCCTAAAAAAACAGCTTTTTTATATATATCTGGATATTGTTTATTTAGTTTTATTAGATCATCACTATCTTCTATTTCTATGAAAATATCTGCATAACACTCGCAATGAAAAGTGTGTTTGTCTTTTAATGATAAATTTCGTAAAATATTCATTTATTATTGGCATTACATTATTCTGAAATAAAAAAATAATAAATATTTATTTTTGTTTATATTCTTCATAGTTTTCTGGTAAAAAATCAAAGAAAGTGTCGCCGCGTAGCCCGAGACGAAGTGTTTCTAGTGCTATTACATCCTGATATGCTACATTACCCAAATTCACATTAGTGCCAAACTCTTTTATAAAATATACTTGTTGGTTTTTTTGGGGTGCTTCAAATATGATTTTATCGACAGGTAATTCTTTTTTGATTTTTTCGATTAACATCACACGTGCATTACCTGATTTAGTATATATACCCACATTACCAGATTCACGTGCTTCGCCTATTACATATGTAGAACCTGCATCTAATTCATCTTTCATTTCTTTTACCCATAGATTTGGCCTTACTATTATAGATTCATCTTTACTCCCCACTTCAGACAATACAAGATAATCTTTAGCTAAAATGCTAATGTATTCACATTTTTTTTCATGTTCTAAAGCTATACTTCCATCAGAAACCTCTACAGTGTCAATCTTATATTTTTTAACCCATTTAATAAAATCAGAAAATTGCTTTCTAATAACAAAAGCTTCGAATAGAGTGCCGCCAAAGTATACTTTCACCCCAGCTTCTTTGTATATTTGAATTTTTTTCTCAAGATTTTGAGTAACAATAGAAGTGCCAAAGCCTAGTTTGACAAAATCTATCAAATCTGAAGCAACTTCCATGAGCCCTTCGGCTTCGATAGGTGATAAGCCTTTATCCATTACCATCGTAATACCTGTTTTGCGTATCTTTTTTGTGCGTTCGGGTAAATGTTTTAATATCATAATCTGAATTTTTTTGCTAAAATATGATTTTTTTAATAAATAAATATTATTATAAAAAATGCAATATTTCATTTTTTATTTATATATAAATATATAAAAATAAGGTAGATTAGCATTAATTTTATTGTTTGTTTGAAATATTTTCTGTGATTTACTCTATTATACATACAATATTCAAAATTATAATAAATCTTTAAATGATATTATTCTTTATTTTTGTACTTTTATTTGTATTATTTATTAATGTCTAGTATTGCAGGTATTTACTCTATAAATAAAGATGATTTTATTTTATCTATCAATAAATCATCTGTTATATTTGTAAATGATAGGTGTGATAGGCAAAATTATGAATTTGTAAATTCTAAACTAATACTTATAGATTCTAAAACTTCTAACTATAATCAATCTGTTAATCAGCGTATCTGGGACCATACCAATAGATATGTTTTGATTTTTGATGGAGAAATTTTTAATCACTTAGAATTAAAAAATAAGTTAATTAATTTAGGATATAATTTAGCTACTAATTCAACACTTGAGATAATTTTATACTTCCTAATACATTATGATGTTGAAGCATTAGAATCGTTCAATGGGGTTTTTGCTCTTGCTTTTTATGATACAGTAGAGGATAAATTGATTTTAGCAAGAGATAGATTTGGTAGTAAACAGCTTTATTATTACTTCGATAAAAATTCTTTTTATTTTGCTTCAGATATCAAAACCCTAAGATATATAAATTTACCGCTCAATTGGGATTATTCTTCTCTAACACTTTATTTTTTTCTTACTTATATACCAAGTCCTTTCAGTGCTTTCGAAGGGGTAAATAAACTTTTACCTGCACACTATCTAATCTATAATGGTAGAGATATAATGATAAAAAAATATTATGAGCTTCCAGAACAAATCGATGATGTCAATGAAATCAAAGAATGCATAGATTCTATAGATTTTTTATTAAAACAAAGTATTGAGCAACGTTTGAATATCGATTTGCCGATAGGGACATTTTTGAGTGGAGGCATTGATTCTTCTATTATTACTTATTTAGCACATGAGTTTAGGCCAGATATCACAGCATATACTATTAGTTTTCCCGATTTACCATATTATGATGAGTCTGATATTGCTAAACAATTTGCTCTTGATAATAATATTTCTCACCAGATCATTCCAATTGTAGAAAATGATTTAATCAATTCAATTAGCAACGTTTTATATTGCATGGATGAACCTTTTGCAGATAGTTCTATTATAGCTCTATATTCACTTGTGGAAGCTATCAAACCCCAGGCTGAGATAATGCTTACTGGTGATGGTGCAGATGAACTATTTGGAGGATATAATAAATATAGAGCATGGGCCAGATTACATAAGCGAAATTTTTTGAATAGTTTAATTATTTCTTTAGTGAATACGATACCTTTTCATATTTATGATACAAGTATTTATTTATGTAATAAATTAAGACAGTTGCAAAGGTTTTCAAAAGCTTATCAATTGACTGATTTTGATAGATATTTCTACCTCAGCTCTATGAATGATGTATTTTTTGTACAAAAAATACTCAATCCTGAACTATTAAATGATAAATCTTTCAAAGAAAAAATTGATTTTTTGAAAAATATTTATTACAACGAAAATAAAAACATTTTGTCTATAGATTTTAAATTTGTCCTCGAAGGTGATATGTTACGAAAAATAGATTTTGTAAGCTCGGATAATAATGTATTATTGCGTTCTCCTTTTCTTGATTATAGATTGGTAGATAATGTTTTCAAAATACCTGAATCCTATAAGTTTAATGCTAAAACAAATAAAATTTTACTTAGAGATTTATATAAAAATATTTTACCAGATTATATAATTAATAGACCCAAACATGGCTTCGAGGTACCTATTAGAAAATGGATGAATGATTTTTTATTAGATGATTTGATTAAAAAAGGATTAAATGTAAATTTAAAACCATTATTAAATGATAATGTAATAAAAAATCAAAATAAATTATATAAATTTGCAAACAAATCAGAAAGATTATTCTACACATTATATGTTTTAAATGATAAATTTAAGTAATAATTATGAATAAAATAAGAATTCTTCGAATATTGAATAGATTTAATCTAGGCGGTCCCACTTATAATGCTTGTTATTTGACTAAGTATTTAGAAGGAGACTTTGAGACTCTTTTAGTAGGAGGCGAAAATGGTAGATACGAAGCATCGTCATTAGAGATACCTCATTCTCTCGGTATAGAGCCTTTGATTTTACCTGAGTTGAAAAGGGAAATACATCCATATTGGGATTTTTTAGCATACAAAAAAATAAAAGATTTAATAAAAACCTTTAAACCTCATATAATACATACTCATGCATCTAAAGCTGGTGCTATAGGTAGATGGGCTGGATACAATACTTGCGTGCCTATCATCATACATACTTTTCATGGTCATGTGTTTGATGCATATTTTAATAATTTGAAATCTAATTTTTATGTTTTATTAGAAAAAGAATTAGCTAAAAAAACAGATATATTGATAGCTCTTAGTCAAAATCAAAAAATTGATTTAACTGAAAATTATAAAATAGCTACTGATGAAAAGGTAAAAGTAATACCTTTAGGTTTGGATCTCAAAAAATATACTTTTGATAAAGAAACCAAGAGAAAAAAGGTAAGGCAAGAATTTAATATTTTGGATGATATTTTTGTATTTAGTCTCGTAGGCAGGATAGCCCCTATAAAAAATCATAAATTAGCAATAGATGCTGCTAAAATAGCTATTAAAGAATCCAACAAACCTATTAAATTTTTATTTGTAGGTGATGGAGAGTTGAGGGACGAACTGATACAATACACAAAAATAAACGAATTAAACACTTCTTATAAAGAAGCTCATGGCAATGAAGATATCATTTTCACTAGTTGGCGAAATGATATAGATGCTATAATGGCAGCATCAGATGCTATTTTATTAACCTCTAATAATGAAGGCACGCCTGTTAGCCTAATAGAAGCTCAAGCTAGTGAAAAACCTATTATTGCTACTCGTGTAGGTGGTGTAGCTGATATAGTAAAAGACAATGCTATATTAGTGGAAAAAAACAACGTCAGAGCATTGGCTGAGGCTATGATAAAAATAATAGATGGCCATTTTATAAATATTGAATCCTTAGTAAAAAATAAAGATTTTATTTTAAACAATTATTCTATCGAAATACTAGTGGATAATATAAAAAATCTTTATTTAGAGTTATTCAATAGTAAATTTGGAAAAATTAAAATCTATAATCTGTAAACCCACAACTAATAACTTATCTTTGTAATTTTGTTTTGATATTCTTCTTTTTGCTATATTATTCTCTTGATGTTGCATTTATTAATTGAATTTAGGGAAATTTTTTTAAAAAAAAAATTTTTTGTAGTTTTGCAATAATAAACTTTTGTAAATAATTTTTGTCTAATTAATAAAATTATATGAAAAAGATATTCATAATTGGATTAATTATCCAGTTTTTTTTACCAATTAAAATTTTATACTCTCAGCCAAGTCCTGGTTGCCCTAATGTATATACTACATTACCTGGTTCATCAATTCCAATAAACGATTATTATCTATGTGACTCTGGAAACATAAACATAGAAGCACATCCCTTCAACGTGGGTGCTACAGATCAATATATTGTTACTAGCATTCCTTATGCTCCACCTTTCCCATTTGATGCTGGATCACCTGTCCCTGGTAATTATGCTGATGATAAATATCTATATGCATTCGATTTACCATTTAAATTTTGTTTTTTTGGTGAGGAATATGAGCAAGTAGTAGTAGGCACAAATGGCATCATTACATTTAATACAGATTTAGCTAATGAATATTGTCCATGGAGTTTTTCAGTATCTTTACCTAATTCGTCTTTGCCTACTAACGCTATTATGTGCTACCATGATATCTATCCATTGACGAGTTCAGGAAGTGGATGTGGCTATCTGAGATATGGAGTTTTAGGCACATATCCATGTAGAGCTTTTGTTTTAAATTTTGATCAAGTTTGCCATTTTAATGTGCAAAATATAAAAACTACTATGCAGATAGTGCTTTATGAAGGCACTAGTGCTATAGAATTTCATATACAAAGCAAACCTGTGCATTCTGGCTGGAATGGTGGTAGGTGTGCATTAGGTATACAAAATTCTGATGGTACTATAGCATATTTTCCACCAAACAGAAATACTGGTGTGTGGACTGCAACAAATGAAGCTTGGCGTTTCACTCCATCAGGTACTCCAATTAATATATTTCAATGGTATCTCAATGGTGATCCACAACCGGTGAATCAAACATCTCTTAATAGTTTCATTGATTCTAATGCAACTGCTGTAGCTATAGCCACTTATAATGTTTGCGGATTTACTCAAATTGTTGTTAAAGATACTGTGCGTATCCATGTTGCTCACCTGGATTTACCTTATGATACAATTAGTATTTGTCAAGGTGATTCTATCACACTTACAGCAGATACTACTGGTGCTTTTTCGCAAATTCAATGGTCTAATGGAATGGATGGCAATATTATTCACTTTTTACCTGATACATCTCAGATGATTTACGTTAATGCATATTTCCCAGATGGCAACTATTGCACAGATTCTGTCTACATTAATGTGATTGATTCTGTTTATTTGCAATTTATAGTTAATGATACCCCACTCCTTGATGGTGAATCATTTAATATTTGCAGGTATGATACTGCTCATATCACTGTTACTGGCGCTAATTCTTATATTTGGTCTAGTGGAGATACTTTATCACAGATTTCTGTCTCTCCGGATAACGCAACTACTTATACAGTTACTGGCANNTACTGGCAATATATCTAGTTGTGCTGATACAGCTAGTATAACTATAGGTATTCATCCAAATCCAAATCCTTCAATAAAAGCTATACCTAAAGAAGGATGTATTCCTTTGGTAGTATCATTCACTTCAAAGACAGATGTACCTATTACTCAATATCTATGGTATTTAAGTAATGGTGTAACTTCACATCAGAGTAGTTTTACATATAAATTTAATGATGTTGGCACTTATGATGCTAAATTAGTAGTAGAATCAGTAGATGGTTGTAAAGATAGTGTATTTGTACCAGGTATTGTGTCAACTTATCCTTTACCAAATGTAGCTTTTTCTATGTCTTCTCATAGCATTTTCACTGATGAACCATTAGTAATATTTACTAATGAATCAGACGCTGACAGTTATGAATGGCAATACTTATTACAAAACCAATCTGTAATATTTTCTAATGATGTTAATCCATCTTATGAATTTACAATGCCAGGAAATTATACCATTATTCTTACAGGTTATACAGATAAAGGATGCATGTCTCAAGCAATGGATTATTTGGAGGTAATAGGCATTTATTCTTTGTATGTCCCTACTGCCTTTTCACCACACAATAAAGATGGACTGAATGATTATTTCTATCCATATATATATGGACTTTCTCCTGATCCTGACAGTTATTCCATTATGATATTTGATAGATGGGGAAAATTAGTGTTTTATTCAACAGACATTAATGCTATGTGGGATGGCACTATTGATGGTCACGATGCCAAACCAGGAGTTTATATTTGGAAAATCACGTTGAAGTATAACAACAACATATGGGAAACACAGCATGGTGAATTCCTATTGTTAGAATGATCAAAATCATTTAATAAAATAATTAATGTTACTACAAAAGTACTAACTTGAAGACATATAATATATATTACATATGCACTAAAGAATTTAATATACTTTACTCAATTATTTTCAAAATGTGTAGCAATATTGTGAATTAATTCTAGTTTATCTCAAAAAAATTTTGTAATTTTGCATTAAAAGGTATTGTGTCTTATTGCTCTTTGAAAAAAAGAGAGGAAAGTCCAGACACCGAAGACCGCCATGCTTCCGAGATGGAAGGATCTTTGTTAGAGATAACAAAGGTACAGATAGTGTCACAGAAAATATACCACCCTTAATAAAAGGGTAAGGGTGAAAATGTGAGGTAAGAGCTCACACATCTATTTGGTAACAAGTAGATGCGATAAACCTCATGGGGTGCAAGACCATGTATACCAGCGCTTGAGACTTGGTCGGTCGAGCTGGAGGGTAGGTCGCTTATGTATATTGGAGACAGTATACTCAGATAAATAATAAGGCTATACTATAATGTATAGACAAAATCTGGCTTATAGCAATACCTTTTTTTTGTATTTCAAATAATAAATTCTATGTGTTTGAGGGTATAAAATCAAAAGTATAAGATGTAGAATTTTAGAAAGTTTTATGTTATTAGTTATTATATAGTATTTTTATTTCTGTTCTTCTATTTAATTTGCGTCCTTCTTCTGTAGAATTGTCAGCTATAGGCATTGTATCTCCGTAGCCTTTATATCTAAGCCTTTGAGGATTAATATTACGAGATATTAAATAGTCATATACGGCTTTTGCACGTTTTTCACTTAGAATCAAGTTGTAATCTTTAGTACCTATACTGTCAGTGTGCCCCCCTATTTCGATAACTAGATTAGGATTATCTACTAAAAAATTATATAATTTTTCTAATTCTACATATGATTCTGGTTTTAAAGTAGCTTGATCAAAATCAAACAGTATATTATTGAGTACCATAATTTGATCTTTTTTAATAGGTCTCAAATAAATATATTTTACAAAGGGATCGAGAGAGTCGTATGCTTCTATTAGTTCTATATGTTCACTATAAAAGAGATAATTTTTTGCACTTATATTAAGAGCATAGATTTCTCCGGCTGGCAGTGGCAATAAAAATGAACCATCTATATCAGTAATAGCTTTGCCAGCAATAGAAGCATCCTTAAGAGAAAATAATTCAGCAATAGCATGTATTATTGGCTTATTACCATCAATATCTACTACTATACCTTTGAAATAAGTAACGGGAGTAGTGATAATATTTTTTGGAAATTCAAACATATAGATGTCATAAGCACCATAGCCATTCTCAATTTCTGAAGCAAAAAAAGCATACTTACCACTAGCATTTACAAATAAGAAAGCATCATCTTTATGAGTATTTATCGGATAACCTATATTTTGAGGGGTTGTCCACAGAGTATCATTTATTTTTTTGGTATAAAAAATATCATATCCACCCATACCACCATGGCCATCAGAAGCAAAAAAAAGAGTTTTACCATCGGGATGAATGAAAGGAGTCAATTCAGACCTGGCCGTATTTATATTATCAGGTAAAGGTTGAGGATGGCTCCACTTAGCATTTTTTTGCATATGCGCCACATATATATCCATATTACCATTTCGAGCTGATGCAAAATATATAGTTTTACCATCAGCAGATAAGGTGGGTTGGCTATCCCAGGAAACAGAATTTAATTCTTTAACATTTTCAGCTTTAGTCCATGTATTCCCTATTTTGTAACTTCTATAAATATCGCAACTCCCTTGTCCGTCACTTCTATTACAAGCTGTGAAATAGAGAATTTTGCCATCAGCAGATATAGTATGTGCACCTTCATTATTCGGAGTATTTAATTCACCTAGTAAAGGCATAGCCAACTCCCAATTACCATTTGGTAATTTTTTACTTTGATAAAAATCTTCCTGTTCCATTGCTTTATCTTTAACTGGTACTTTTCTTGTAAAAATTATTGTGCTATCATCTATCGTTAATGCGGGAGAATATTCTGAATAAATAGAATTTATATTAGGTCCTAAATTTATTGGTTTAAAAGGCACAGGATTTTTATATAATTCTAAAGCATCATAGTAAATATTTAGGTCTATTTTGGCTCTTGCTCTTTGGGTAGGATTTAGTTTGTAATGGTTATAATATAGCTCTTGATATTTTACAGCTTCTTCATATTTGCCAGTCATATAGCTAAATTTAGCAATAAACATGTAAGCATTAGGAAAAAAATCTTGATCTATTTCTACTGTTTTTTTATAATATACAATTGATGAATCGAACATGTTCAAATCACTATACACCTGTGCTGTCAGGATGTAAGCTTCTATAAACAATGGATCAATGTTAATAGCTTTTTTAAACTTGTTTATGGCATCGAGATAGTTATAATTTTCATATAATTTTATGGCTTCGTTAAAATTTTTTATAGCTTTTGAATTATTAGAACTTAATTTTTGTGAATAAAGTGAAGTAAATCCAAATAAGAAGCTAAGGATAAAAATAATTTTTTTCATCTATTAAATTTAAGGATTATATAATACACAAATTAATATAAATTATTACAAATCTCCATACATAAAAAAATTACTCACTTACTAATACTTTAATAGACTCAATTATTCTATTTTCATCTACAATATCAGCATCGAAGCTATCTACGCGAAATTCTTTAGGATATTTTTTTGCAATTTGATAATTTTTAAGATTTTTTTCAAGAGTAGTTTCTTGATTTATGGACCATGAATTTTTAGCAATTGTAAATCCTATCCTAGCACTGATAGGAAAAAGTCTAATGAGGTTATCATTCAGCTCTTTACCGTCTGTATCCCAGTCGTCGCCATCTGTGCCATAAAACACATAGATATTGTAATCTTTTGCTAGTTGATCTCTCTGAATAATTTCATAAACTTTTTGAAAGGCAGGAGCTATACGAGTGCCACCAGCCACTTGCAATTGGAAATAATTAGTAAAATTAGAAACTTCTCTAGCTTCAGTATCATGCACGACAAAACGTGTCTCTACACGATATTGATATTGATAGACGAGCCAGGAATAAATCATTAGATGTTGAGAAGTAACAGCTTCTGTAGGTTTGCCCTCCATAGATCCGCTATAATCGCGAACAAAAAACACTACAGCTTGCGTTTCATAATCACGTTCTTTAGAGACTAGTCGATATACTAAATCATCATTAGTAACTAAAAGCTTAGAAGTATCAACAGGCTCGCCAAGTTTGATATTTCCAAGTAATAAATTAGTTTTTATAATCCTACGCAGAGTTGATTTTTTTTCTACTAATTGACCTTGTCTGCGATTAATATCTGTAAGTTCGTAATTAAATTTTGTAAGTGATCTTTTCTTTCCTTTTTGCTTAATATTAGGCAATTGAAATTTTTCTGTTAATATTTTACCTAAATTAAAAGCATTAGCTATGACTTCATGTTCGGCGCCTTCGCCTTGTCCAGCACCTTGTCCTGCACCTTCGCCTTCGGTAGGTCGCACTCTTTGTTTACCAATGACTTGTCCCTCTTCACCCTCGCCACTACCTCCTGTTTCTTCAGACATCATGCTCTCGTCATGATAAAATTTTGGTTCGGTAGTTGTGGGTACTACAATTACTTTGTTTTTATCACCACCAAGAGGTTTTATTAATTTTCCCAACCTAATACGTCTATGAAATCCATCTTTTTCTCTTTGTTCATCACGCTTTAATAAATCTTCCAAAGTTTCAAGAGACGAAATTTTGTCTAGAAATGGATTATATTTATGAAAAAATAAAAGGTCGTTACAACTTTCAAAAGTAGGATAATCTTCAGATAGAGGTGGCAAATGTCCACGATGATATGATGGCAAGCTTTTTTCTTTTTCTATATTTGGATTATCCATTTCATTTTCTTTCATAACTAATTAATTTGCATCATCATAAGTGCAGAAATATTCAATAGTTTTCATAGCACATGTAAGGCAATATCCAAGTTTATTTAACATTGTATCCATTATCCTATCATAAAGTCTCTGATTATCAGCATTAGTCCTATTAGCTAAAGCACCGATTAGACTACCTTTGCCACCAATATCACTTTTTAGCCTTACATCTGTTACAGCTTTTACTAATTCATTATTGTCCATAAAATTATAATTAGGGTCAGTTAATACTTTTTGCCCATAAATTTTTATAATAGTTGTTCTGAAACTTTGTTTTTGTTCTTCAGTTTTTAGTCCCAATCTTTCCTCTACACTATTAATAAAGCTTTCATCTATCTTAATGCTAACTAATTTTTTTGTTTGTGGATCTACATACGTCCATGTTTTATCTTCTCCAAGATTTTTAGATTCTAATCCAATTATCATATTTACATAATTCATCACATCTTTTTCTACGGCGTGTGGTTCATTCATATAAGCGTTAAAAATAGCAGTATTCACGCGTTCACGATACAATTGTTTAGCTATTTTCAAATCATTGAAATATTTTATTCTATCATTTGCATCCTGCACATAATCTAAGATAACTCTTTGAATAGAAGGGAATGCATCTCCAGCAAACATACATTTACCTTCTTGCGTTTCACTACGTTCTCTCAGAATTTGTATTGAACGACCAAGACTGCGATGCCCGAGACCTTTCTGACCGAAGCGTTTTGTGATATCAGGATCAGTATTTAACTCATTTATCACCTCTGCCAGTGTACGAATGCTTTTTTCTCCAGCTACATCGCCAGCAGCAAGCTTCATCATTTCTATTGGAGTGAGTTTTTCATGTTGAGGCATACGAGATAGGACGAAAGCCACTGATAATACATAATTGAGATTAGGGTCTACGTGTAGCTTTTCACCGAAAATTGTTGTTTTATCTACAGAACCAAGTGCATAAGTTGTCAATTCTTCCTGTAAATGTAGATTTGTATTATGACTCATATATGTTATACGGCATCTATCTACTATAGGAGCTTGCTCTTTTTCTTCAAGAAAATTAGCAAATTCAGAATTATTAGAGGTAGCTATTATCAAAGTATCCAAAGGCCATTTATATCCCTCAATTTCTATTGTTCTATTTTGTATGACGCCAAGATAAATCTGAATGAGGTCCCTTTTGTTTTTGAAAATTTCATCTGCAAAATGTATGCCACCACCAGCTACACGAGCTAGAGCACCTCTACGTAAATCGAAACGAAAAGGATTGTCTGCATCTTTTAAATGTAACAATCTAGCGATACTCTCATCACCAATGAGATCTACTGAAGAGGAAGTTATCTTGTCTTTAGCAGCATATTTACCAGCTAAAATACCTCGAGATTCTGAAACTGGTACTGGAAATATTGTTACAAAATCTAAAGCTTTTTTGATATCATTATTACAAAAATCTTTAATTTGATTCCAAATATAATAAGTGCAGGCTCCTAATGGACGATAATATTTATATATTTCTTTGATTTGTTTATTATTAAGTCCATTTTCTTTCATGAAAGCTTCATTTTTATCTATATCGTCATAAATATTCATAGCTAAAATCATAGGATCTTCGAAGGTTTGACTTTCTATTTCAGTGATTTGGCCATAACGGTCTAATAGTTCTACATTTGTAAATTTAAAAGTAAAACGCTGATTGCCTGGTTTACTAATAAATTCGCGATATTTAGAACTAAGGAAATCTACAAAAAAAGTTTTACCATTGCCTGGTTCACCAATTAGGACAAAAGCCATCTCTGCTGAGCTGCCACCCTCGGCAGCATCTTTTACAAAAGAAGCAAAGCTATTTATCTCTTCATACATACCTACTATATGCTTTTTACCTTCACGAAATATTTTAAAATCGTAGGTAGGTGTCCCATTTACTATTACTTTTTCTATTTTGGATGGATCTCCAAAGATCATCCTGCTAATAGACTGGAAAACGTTTTCAAATTTATGTTCTCCACTTGCTACTTTCGAAATATGCTCTTGCAAGGTCATAAATAATTTTTCTATAAAAATATACAATTTTTTTGATATGACGTAAAAAACAAAATTATTTTTTTGCTTTATATGATATTGAGAAATTTCAGATCTGAAATATTAGATAGACACTCATTGAAGCATATACAAAGATTTTACCAATTACAATTCTATCAATAAAACCTCACCATTTATTTCAGAAAAAATTATTTTTTTAGTATCAAAAGGTAAATAATAAACATACCCTTTTTGAGCAATTTTTGATATTTCTTTATAAATAATATCATTTCCAGTTTCATTTATTATTCTAATTTCACAAGGTAATGCTTTTCTGGCTGGAAATGATTTATTATTTATTTTTTTATTATCAATGCTTGGATTTTCTTTGAGAGGTATTATTTCTAGATAATAATTATCTTTGTTAACTTTTGATGGTTCATACGAAAATCCACTTTGTTTATTAAAAGAGAAAATAAAAATTTTTTCATTATCAGGATTATTAGATGGAATTACTTTTAAAGAATGATTAATTGGGCTTTTTATAATCTTACCGGTGAAGTATGATAAATAAGCATTATATACTTCTTTTATTTCATTAAGCATTATAGTAAAAGTAACATTCTCATACCCTATTTCAGGTATTCCACTTATCAGATCATAGTAATAACTTCTGAGTAAGTAAATATCTTCGGATATTTCTTTTGCTAAATCATAGTCAGTTTTTGGTTCTAAGCGTGTTTGTATACTCGTTTTTATTCTTTTAACCGAATCTACCATTATCATTTGTCTGATGGTATCTGCCTTTTCTTGTAATTGCTTCGATATAAATGTATTAAATGGATTTTGTGTCTCATTGATTTTACAATGTTCATTATCTATTAAATATTTTTCTTGTTTATATGATGTATTATTCTCATTATTAATATTTATAAGTCCATTATCATAAAAATGAATTAAAAAATTATCTTTTTTAGGAACCTTATTAAAAACTAAATAATAAATAGCATTAGTATCTGGTAATGCAAATACATTTACTTTCACATTTTTTATCTGGTAATGTGTAGAGCTGTCTTGTATGCAAGGTATATTACCTAAAAATTCTATAGTATATTCATTTAATTCTCCAGGAATAAAATCTGTTTTTTCAATTTCGATATCAATTTTAAGAATATTTATAGGTAAATAAAATTCAATAAAATTATTAGTTTTTAAATCCTCATATTTATTATAAATTTTATATGGAGAACATCCAATTATAAATATAAAAATTGATATTATTAATGGTTTTATAGTTTTCATAATTAAATTTTTTTGCTAATTTAATATAAATATTTCAAGTTTTGAACAAATTATTTATCTTTGATTTTAAATATTTTATTATTTTTTTTTAATGCTAAAATAAATGAAAAAAATCACAATATCAGTAATAAATGATCTCGCTACAGATCAACGAGTTTATCGCACTTGTTCTTTATTGATAGAAATGGGGTTCAGTATTACGCTTATTGGTAGGAAATTGCCAAATAGTCTACCGATAAATAGACCATACAAAACTAAGAGATTCAAATTTATCATCAATAAAGGACCGTTATTTTATTTAGCATATAATATTAGACTTTTTTTTTATCTTCTTTTTACTCACCAAGATATATTATGGGCTAATGATTTAGATACTTTACTAGCAAATTCCTTAATTAGTTGGATAAAAAATAAACCATTAATCTACGATAGTCATGAGTTATTTACTGAAACTGCAGAAGTATATAATAGGAAATTGGTTAAAAAGATATGGGAAGTAGTAGAAAAAATAGGTATTAGGCATGTAGATACCTTTATTACTGTAAATGAATCTATTGCAAATATTTATAAAAACAAATATAATAAACCAATTTATGTAGTAAGAAATTTACCTATTAAAATGAAAAATCATGTGTATAAACCATTAAAATTAAAAAAAAATGATGGCAAATACCTTATAATAATGCAAGGTTCTGGAATCAATATAGATAGAGGTTATGAAGAAGCGGTATTAGCAATGAAATATATTGACAATGCAATTTTGTACATCATAGGCTCAGGAGATGTAATAGACCAACTAAAATCTCTTGCCATAAAAGAAAATTTAACTGATAAAGTAGTTTTTGTCCCTAAACTTCCATATTTAGAAATGATGAAATATACAACATCAGCAGATTTGGGACTCAGTTTAGATAAACCTATTTGTTTAAATTATTTATATAGTTTGCCAAATAAACTTTTCGATTATATTCAAGCTAATATCCCCATTATTGCTTCTGATTTGCCAGAAATTAGAAAAATTATAGAAAAATATGAAATAGGCATAGTAATAGACAATATAGACCCTAAAAAAATAGCAGAAACCATCAAAAGGATACTAAAAGATAAAGAAGTATATGAAAAGATGAAAGAAAACCTAAAAATAGCTGCTGATGAGCTTGTATGGGAAAAAGAAAAAGAGATTCTAAAAATTGTTTTACAAAGCTATATGTAATGGCGATAGTTTAAGCATATTATAAATAGAGCTTAATAAAGTAGAAATGTGTTTGGCTTTAGTAATGAGTAATATTTTAGCTAGCTAAAATATTACTTGGTGGAATCGAAAAGGGAATCGAAAAGGGTCCAGAAACAAATCATTGTTTTACTTGAAGTAGTTTATCTATATTTCGTATTCACCAGC
>LFSZ01000108.1:0-289 GCA_001512885.1 Rikenellaceae bacterium DTU001 | reverse complement strand
ACCGCGTCTAATTATTTAATTATGCTATAAAATACGTAAAGTAAAACAAAGGATATTTTTATATAGCTCCGTTCACAAATCGTATTTACAAAACGTAATCTTTACAAAGCTAAATTTCCTGGATCTATTTATTTAAATTGGAATAGAGATTATAGAAAAAGTTCTATAACGTTTTGTATAGGTAAAAATTAAAAAAGAGTGATTTTATAAAAAATTTGTTAATATTGGTTTATTTGTTATAGGATAATCAAATATTAACCACAAAGTTCTCAAAGAATGCACAAAGAAC
>LFSZ01000029.1 GCA_001512885.1 Rikenellaceae bacterium DTU001 | reverse complement strand
GCTGTGTAGTTGTTTTTTAATAAAAATTGATATAGATTATCTAGAAATCTACGTTTCTGCTCTTTGGGTAGAGCTTGAAAATCTAGTAGATTAAAATTATCCATAATTATTTTTTTGTAAAATTAAATAAAAATTATTTGATGGTAGTATAAAATACGTAAAGTAAAACAATGAATGATATCAAATAAGCATCCATCCCTATTCAGTATACTTTTATTTTATTGTTTATTGATTTCTTAAAAAAATTATAAATACTTATTATAAAAATAAATACTTTTGTAAAAAAAATGTCTTACATAAGAATAAGTAAAGAATTTCATTTCGAAATGGCTCATGTATTAGATGAGTATGATGGTTTGTGTGCTTATGTACATGGACATTCATATACATTAATAGTAACTGTAAAAGGTAAGCCTAATACAGATAAAAATTCTCCAAAATATGGCATGGTAATAGATTTTAATACATTAAAATCTATTATTCAAAAAGAAATAATTGAGTTATTTGATCATTCATTAATAGTTAATAAAAATGCTGAATGGTTAGATAAAGTTGAAAATATAAAAAGTTTTTCTAGAATAATAAAATTGCCCTTTCAACCTACCAGTGAAAATCTTTTATTACATTTTATTGACATTATAACTCCACATCTACCTCCAGAAGTAACTTTAGTGCAGGTACATCTCAGGGAGACTAATAGCTCATATGTAGAGTGGCTTTATGAAGATAACAAGTAAATATAAATCTGTATGAAATTTTTTAAAAAATTATACATTTAACAATAATTTAAAAAATTGTGAAAAAGTTATTAAAGCAATTTTTTTATTTTTTAAAGCTCACAAGCATTAAAATATTTGAATGGTTTTATAAAGTAAACCCTAAAATATTAAGATTTTGTAATATAATTTTATCTTTTTTATCTATTTTCGCTGGATTATTAACGATCTTTTTATTAGGAAATCTTTATACTCCAACTGTAGGGCACAATCTAGAACCTTATATTGATTTTATTAGCTGGAGTATAAGTATAATATATCTAATTCAAATTATTTTATTGATTTTACCTGGTGGTAAAAAATTTTCATGGAGTAATTTATTATTAAAAATGATTTTTATCATTACTATTAATTATTTTGTCTATTTTATTCCTGATTTTATCTCTCCTTATTTACATGATGTTGGATACATACATTATTATAAATTATTTTTAATATTTCTAGTATTTATAAGGACTATTAGTCTCTTGGCTCAAAATCTATACAAAATATCTATACATCCAGCCAAAATTTTTATCATAAGTTTTATTATTATTATCATAATAGGTTCGCTATTATTATTATTACCTGCAGCTACTTATAGGGATATAAAATATGAAGATTCATTATTTGTCACTGTATCGGCAGTATGTGTTACCGGCCTTACTACTGTAAATATAGCTAGTACTTTTACTTGGTTTGGCAAATTGATAATAATAATATTAATACAATTAGGTGGACTGGGTATAATGACTATAACTAGTTTTTTAGCTTTATCATTCACACGAACAGATTTATCAATAAAGGAACAACAAGGTTTGGAATTTAATTTAGGCAGTTCATCTTTTAGGGAAATTAAAAAAAATTTGTATGCTATAATTTTAATTACAGCATTATTTGAAAGCATAGGTGCTATACTAATATATTTTTCTGTGCCCGATATCTATTTTGATAATCTAGCTCAACACATCTTTTTCGCTATTTTTCATTCCGTATCAGCCTTTTGCAATGCTGGTTTTAGTAATTTACCTGATGGTATGATGAATGAAGTATTTGTTAATAATTACCTAAGCATTTTTACAATAAGCGGTTTAATTATTTTTGGTGGAATAGGATTTTTTGTAATCAATAGCTTATTAAAAAATATTAATTTTAAATTCAAAAACTTAATTAGAAAAATATTTAACAAACCTAAAATAATAAAACCTAAAATAATAAATATCAATAATTTAATAGTCACAAGAACCACATTAATATTGATTATTTTAGCAATAGCAGTTATATTAATATTAGAATCAAATAATAGTTTAATCAGTTATAATTGGTTTGATAAAGTAGTACAAGCCTTTTTTTGTTCTGTAACACCAAGGACAGCAGGCTTTAATACTTTAGATTTTGCTAGTTTCACTCCTGCAACTATAATGTTTATAATAATATTAATGTGGATAGGTGCCTCACCTGGTAGTACTGGTGGCGGCATCAAAACTACATCTATAGCATTAGCCTTTTTAAATGCTATATCCATTGGAAGAAATCAAGATAAAATAACATTTAAAAATCGTACCATTAGCAATATTACAGTGCAAAAATCATTTGTAATAATTGTATTTTCACTTTTAACTATACTTATAGGTATTATATTTGTTTGTGCTTTTGATCCTCATTTAGGCTTTATGAATATTATGTTTGAGGTGTTCTCTGCTTTTGGTACAGTTGGCTTGACATTAGGCATCACTCCTAATCTATCTTTAGCTTCCAAAATAGTGATAATCATAGAAATGTTTGTAGGGCGTATGCAATTTGTTATTCTGTTTTTAGCTATTATAAAAAGAGCCAAACGTCGATTAATCAAATATCCAGAAATTGATTTATATTTATAAAAAAAATTAAATGAGCAAAAAAGTTTTAGTATTAGGATTAGGTAATTTCGGTAGTGAATTAGCCAAAAGGCTAACTCATGAAGATATAGAAGTAACAGGAATAGATATAGATCACAATTTAGTGGATCTACATAAAGATTCTATTACAAATGTAGTAGAAGGTGATGCTACAAAAGATCAAGTGATAAAGGAATTAGAAGTATCTATGTATGATTTTTGCATAGTTTGTATCGGTCACGACATAGGTGTCAGCCTCACTATGGTAGCTCTGCTAAAAAAATATGAAGCAAATATTATATATGCTAGAGCCATTAATGCTATTCACAAACAAATACTATCACTATTGAGGGTAAAATATATATTCGAACCTGAAATAGAATCTGCAGGTAGGCTAGCAATGCAAATAGCTAGTAGAATGGTGTTTGATACATTTCCTATATCTAAAAATTACATCGCAGTAGAGATAGATGTACCCAAATCTTATGAAAATTTGAAATTAGAAGATATCAAAATCAACGAAGAAATTGATGTTTTGATGTTAAAACGTTATTCTTATGTAGAAAATCCATTCGAGCGTAGTGAGCTATATCATCCTCCAGCTTATGAATATACACCTCACAAACATGGCAAAACACTAATACATCAAAATGATCGTTTAGTGATTTTTGGCCCAGTCGAAAAAATAAGAAATTATATTAAAATATATGATAAAGAAAATCAAGTATAGTTAATGTAAATATTAATATTTTACCATTTTTTGATCTTAAGTTCTAAATATTTATATGGTTTACCACCAAATCCTTGATAAAAAAAAGCCATTTTTTCTTCGTTACCACCGTCAAAATCTATAATTTTGCCATTTGATTTTTTGAAATTTTCTATAATTTTATATATTAAATAATGAGTGGCGCCAGATTTTCTACCTTTATCATTAGCTGTAAATGAATGAAATACTAAAATGTCATGATAAATAGAAATCAGAGCAATAGCCATAATAGTATCTTTTATTTTTAGGCCCCACCATCCTCCTAGTTGATATTGTTCGATATTTTTTCCTAATTTGATAATTATATTTCGCAATTCAGTTTCATTTAGCATATATGGCGAGTTGCATAAAAAATCATTTAAAAAATTAGTAGGCACATTTGTTAATTGTATCAAACATGGTTCGTTTTTTTCCATTTTTTTTATCTTTCTTAAATGATGTTCACTCATCATAGATCTAAGATCTTCGATGTCTTCTAGTCTAAGCAAATAATTTATTCTACAATCAGATATATATTTACTTTTAAAACCTAAATCATCAATATAAAAATCAGCAAATATAACTTTTTTTTTAATTACACTTATGAGTGATTGAAAAATTTCTCCATTAATATCAATAAGCGAAAAAGGTCTAAAATAAGTAATCATGGGAGGTTGCAAAAAATAAGGAAAAAACAATTTTGTTTTTTTAGCAAATGGAAAAATTATTTGATAGTCATCCCATACGAGCCCATACCATTGTGGTGATACTATATCTAGATACCAGCTAAGTCCAGTAATATGACGAGATCTAGACAGGCTTACTACCTCATTCCACTTATTTTCATTTATATTATATCTATTTATTAATTGCCAACTCATTTAATATTTTTTAAAAATTCAATAAAAAATGGTGTCCAGCCTTGCCATCTATTTTTGTTTGTAAAGCTTTCATTGTGAAACAATAAAACTATCTCTCCCCCTAATACTAATGAACTTTTTAATTGCTCAAAAGTGTTTTTGAAATCATCGACAGTACTTTTTTTGTAGTCTACAAATGTGCCCTCCATCAATGAGGTTTGGTGTAATAATAAATTTGTTATTTTCTCACCTTTCAAATCATAATAATATAATGGATGTGATGTTCCTAGAGGAAATCCAGGTAAAGAAGCATAACCAATAGAATAATCTTCTTTAATGCCTATATTTGCTAAATTATTCATATCTGGCATATCTAATCTCAAATAATGAGCTCTACCAATTTTGATTTTTTCATTGATGATTTTTTCTAAAGTAGTTTTTTCTAATTTTATTAAATCTGGATTATCTTTTGCATAATAACTATAGTGTATACCTACATGATATTTATTTGAAATAGTTCTAATTAAATTCAAAAATCTTCGACAATTTATATGATTATTTTTATCAAATTTTGTTGTTTTATTTGAGAGCAAAAAGAAAAAAATCAATGGATTTTGTAAATATTTACCTATTTCTAATAATAAATCAAAATGATCGTAATCATCTTTTTTGATTTGCATCAGTGTAGCTATCCTATTAAAAACATCCAAAAATTTTAAATTTAATAAATCTCTAAACAAGCCCCCTATATTCCTATAGAAACCTTTGCATAGATATGTGTATGCTATGTCTACATCTATAGTTACTTGTAATTTATAAATTTTTTCAAATTGAATAGGTAAATCTTTGAATCTTGTTTTTAACTCTTTAGCTAATAAAAATATCCATTTATCTACCCAAGGATAAATAAAAGGAAAGCCTCTATGAAAAATAGTTGAATTCTCGGGAATAAATCTTCCATGAATATCAAAATATTTATTAAAATACCTTTCGTAACCAGAAATACAATAAAAAACAGCTGAAAAAATATCTTGATTAAAATAATTTTCTTGATTAATAGGATACAATGATAAATGATTATCACTTTTTTCAGTTGTTGGTATTTCTTTTGTTAAAAAATTATCATTTAATAAAGGTGAAATCTTAAAAATATTTATGCTTTCGGTAGATGGCTTGGTACTATATCTAATATGAGCAAAAGCATCTAAGTCATTTATTAAAATATAGGGAAACTCTAATACCGTCTTAAAAATAAAATCTAAAGTATATTTTAGTCTCTCAGAAATGAAATCTGATGCTATGATAACAGGAGTCATTTTTATTTTTTTGTTTTGATACCAGAAACAACTAATTGAAAAATAAGAGTCCATCCAAAGGGAAAGAGTAATTGAGGTAAAAAAGGAACGAAATATTTTAATTTTAATCTAGAAATGAGCCAACAATATATGAACATATCTAGATGTAGCATAAGATACGCAAACATACCATGGGATATTTTTTGTTTAAATTTCCAATGTGACGGTTGAATAAAAGGCATAATGGTACCATAGATAAATAATGCTATCAATACTGCCCACCATTCTTTGCCTGCTATTCCCCACCATCTATTAAATAAAAAAAAGACTAGTGTTACGAGTGAGATTCTCGCTCCCCATCGATAAACTTTAAAGCTTTCTTCTAAAAACTTTGAGAATTCAGGATCTTGTGATTTCATAATTCACCTCTTCATTATTTATTTTTTGCATAATTTAATAATTTTTCACAAATAAATTTTGCTGTTTGTCCATTTCCGAAATATTCGGGAAAATTAGTTGGAGGGTTTGAAATAAACGAATTAGCCAGTGATAAAAAATCATCTATGTTTTGTGGTTCTAAAGCACCTGTTGCAGCTTCCAAAATTTCTACCCATTCGGTCTCTCTACGCATAATAATGCAGGGCTTTTGATAAAAATAAGCCTCTTTTTGCACACCTCCAGAATCAGTTAATATCAAAGAAGCAAAATTCTCCATTTTTATCATATCAAAGAATGAAAGTGGTTCTGTAACAATGATTTTATCTAATAAATATTTCAATTCAAATGATTTTATTAGCTTTTTGGTTCTCGGATGTAACGGAAACACTACAGAAATATTAAGATTTTCAACAATAGCATTTAGTTTTTCTAATATTTCTTTTAATCTCTTAGGGTCATCAGTATTAGTATTGCGATGTATAGTTGCTATGACAAATTTTTTATCTTTTAATTTAAGTTTTTCTATGATATTAGATGATATCATAGCTTTTTCATAATAATAAATGCTATTGTCATACATAATATCACCAGATAGATATATAGCGGGATTGTCTGCAGAATGTGGCGGTTCATTATCTAAATGAAACCCTTCATATTGCAAATTTCTAAGTCCTGTAATGGTAGGAGTAAAAAGTAGTGTAGAACAGTGATCGCAAACGATACGATTGACTTCTTCGGGCATTTGTTTATTAAAAGATCGTAAACCAGCCTCTATGTGAGCAATTGGAATATTAATCTTGATCGCAGCTACAGCACCAGCAAGTGTGCTATTAGTATCACCATATAATACTACAATATCTGGTCTATATTTAATAAAAACACTTTCTAATTTTTCTAGCATCTTACCAGTCATAACTGCATGACTGGCAGAGCCAATACCTAAATTCAAATGAGGCTGAGGAATATCCATCTCATCAAAAAAAATCTCAGACATATTTGCATCATAGTGCTGTCCAGTGTGTATTATTATATCTTCGATCTCTTCTTTGTATAAGTTTCTTATAGTTCTACTAAGTGCTGCGGCTTTTATTATCTGCGGACGAGCACCTATGATATTGCAAATTCTCATAAATAAAATTTATTAGCGAAATTACATTTTTTTAGTGATATAGGATTTAGAGTAATAATGCAAGTAAAATAGTTTTTATTCAGCAATTATTAAAAAATAATTTTTCTTGCCTTTCTGAACTATTAAAAATTTATTTTTAATAAGATTATTAGCATCTATTATTAGATTTTCATTATCTACTACTTCTTTATTTAGGTATAATCCTTTATTAGCTATCATGCGTCTAACTTCACTTTTTGAATTAAAAATCTTAGTACTTACTGCTAGTAAATCCACTATATTAATCCCTGATGCGATCGATTCACTAGAAATATTGTATTTAGGAATTCCAGCGAATATAGAGAATATTGAGTCATCATTCAAATTTTTCAATATATCAATAGAACCATCTCCAAATAGAAATTCACTAGTATTTTTAGCTATTTCTAATGCTTGCACACCGTGTATCATAAAAGTAACCTCTTCCGCAAGTTTTTTTTGCAAAATTCTATTATGTGGTGCCATGTGATGCTCGGCAATGATAGCTTCAATTGTATTTTTATCAAGTTCAGTAAAAATCTTAATATATTTTTCAGCATCCTCATCAGATGTATTTATCCAGAATTGATAAAATTCATAGGGGGATGTTTTATCAGGATCTAGCCATACATTTCCTTTTTCTGTTTTTCCAAACTTATTACCGTCAGCTTTTGTAATGAGAGGGCAAGTGATAGCATAAGCCTCAGCCCCCGTTACTTTTCTTATTAATTCTATACCAGTAGTTATATTACCCCATTGATCGCTACCACCCATTTGAAGCTTGCAATTATAGTTTTTATATAAATGCAAAAAATCATTAGCCTGTACTAATTGGTAAGAAAATTCAGCAAAAGAAAGCCCCTCTCCTACTTCACCGTTAATACGTCTTTTCACATTTTCTTTTGCCATCATGTAATTTACAGTGATATGTTTGCCTACATCTCTGATGAAATCTAAAAAACGATAATCTTTCATCCAATCATAATTATTTAGTAATAAAGCTCCATTTTTTTTATCATTAAAATCCAATAGTTTTGTTACTTGTTTTTTGATTCCTTCTTCATTTTTTCTAATAATTTCCTCAGCCAATAAATTTCTTTCTTCACTTTTACCAGAAGGATCTCCGATCATACCAGTAGCCCCACCCAATAACAGAATAGGTCTATGACCTGCCCTTTGAAAATGACGAAGAAGCATTATAGAAACTAAATGCCCAATATGTAATGAATCAGCAGTAGGATCTATGCCTACATAAGCAGTACATCCTGATTGTGATAAATATTCTCTGACATCCGGTATCATCTCATATACCATCCCTCGCCATTCTAACTCAGCTATGAAATCCATATTAAAATAATGTTTAAATTTTCAAATTACAAAAATACAAATTTTAAATGCAATTTTTTTATTTATTTTTTTTTAAACCTACATCTTAAAATAATAATATTATGATTAAAGGGAAAATATATTTTATGAATGACAAAAGCAATATTGAATATACTACAAAAAGTCATTTTTATATTTAATCATTATTTTTTATTAAGATAATTTAATGAATATTATAGTTAAATTGTTTGTTAATATAGACAAACATAAGTGCAATATTAAAGAACTTAGATTTTCTGACTTTTCGTGTTAGATTCTTTTTTTTTTTAAAAAGCTTATTAACTAAAAATCTTTTTGGTCTAAACATGCTCTTTTATTTGTTTAATATTAAAAGGTTTTTTATTTTTGCATAAAATTATTTTTAATGAATAATATTAAAATAAAAGGTATTATCAAAAAATTTAAAAAGTTAAAAATTAGAAAAAAATATACTCAAAATAGTTTATCTAGATTAATTAATAATCATTGCTCTGTCATAGCTCAAATAAAATTAGATGAAAGAAACATCTATACAAAAGAATTAAAACAATTAGCTTATATATCTACTATTTCAGATGATAAACTTAAATTATTTGATTATATTGTGGATAAAATTTTACTCAGTGACAAAGTAAATAAAGCCGAAAACCAAATTAAATTTATAGAAAATAGTCATAAATCTAAAAAAGAAAATTATCAATTTAATTATAAAACAATAAATCTTTATAAGGAGGCTAAATAATGGATATATCAAGAGAAGGTATTTATAATTTGCTATTGGACCTAGTCAAAATTCCAAGTGTTTCACCAGGAAAAGGCGAAACGCTAATAGCTGAGTTCATACATGATACTCTACGTGATCTACCTTACTTTCAAAAACATACAGACAATCTGTATTACATTCCTATACCCAATGACCCATTTAGTAGGAAAAACGTATTTGCTATGGTAGAAGCCGAGCCTAAAACTAACCGTACTATTATCTTAACAGGTCATATAGATGTAGTAGACACCAAGGAAGCACGATCTCTAGAAGAGGTTGCATTTGACCCCGAAGAATACACAAAAAGAATCAAAGAACTAGATCTTCCTGAAGAAGCAGCAAAAGATTTAGAATCAGGCAAATATTTATTTGGCAGAGGCGTAATGGATATGAAGGCTGGTATCGCTATACAGATGGCCCTCCTTGCCGAATACTCACAAAATCCTAAAAATATTCCTATAAACATAGCATTTTTAGCGGTTGTAGATGAGGAGAATAATTCAGCAGGAATGCGCACAGCTATAACCCACCTGGCTAAACTACAAAACCAGGGCTTAGAATTTGTTGCCTGTATTAATAGCGAAGGAGTAATACCTAAGTATCCTGGCGACACCAATAGATACATAGATATCGGAACTATAGGCAAAATAATGCCTTTTTTTTATTGTGTAGGACGAGAATCCCATGTAGGACAATATTATGCCGGGCTAAATGCAAACCTTCTCACATCGGCAGTAAATATGATACTCGAAGGCAATCCCGAATGGGCCGAAAAGTGGAGAGGCGAAGTCTATCCACCCCCTGCATCCCTCAAACAAAAAGATTTAAGAGAAATTTACTCTGTAACTCTTCCTGCCAGAGCGATGGTTTATTTTAATCACCTTACAGTAACCAGCACACCGGCAGAAATACTCGAAAAAAGCAAAGAAGTAGCTACTCAAGCCTTCGAAAAAGCTATAAATCACTTGGAGCAAAGTGCAAATGAATTTTCTAAAAAAGCAAACACTTCAGTACCTATACCCTGGAAAACTAAAATCATAACATGGCAAGAGTTATTGATAGAAGTATCTAAAACTTTTGAAGGGGAGCTGGATAATTATATTAAAGAATTTATAAATAATTTACCAGATGAATTGGATGAAAGGGATAAATCTCTTGCCACTGTAGGGGAGCTGATTCGCCTTTATCCAGATAAAAACCCAATGATTGTTGTGGGATTTTTACCCCCTTATTATCCTCATAAAACCAACAAACGAGAAATAGAATCTGAGAAAAAGATGCTTGCAGCTGTAGAAGAAATAATTAAAGAAGCTAAGGATGAATTTGGCGAAATATTGGCCATTTCAGAACATTTCGCATCAATCAGTGACTTGAGCTATTTAGGATTTCAAGGAGAAAAAGATGAGCTCGTACCTTTAGCTTTAAACACACCAGGATGGGGAATCATATATGATATCCCTTTAGACGATCTCTTGTTGTTAGACATTCCAGTCGTAAATCTGGGACCTATGGGTAAAGATGCTCATAAATTTGTTGAACGCCTAGAACTAGACTACTCATTAGATGTAGTACCCAAACTGCTCAAATCATTGATACAAAAATTATCCTAAGCAAAAAAATAGAAGGGCTCTTGCCAAAAGAAATCGAAAATATCAAAATACTTGATCCAGCATGCAGGTCTAATAGTTTTTTGGTGGGAGCATGCAGCCATTTGCTCGATTATCATCAACGGTGGTATGCAGAGCATCAAAGTAATAACAATTACAAAAATGATGGAAAATTTCAATTACAGAGAAATATTAATAGAGGGAGCGAGAGCTAATAATCTAAAAAATATCACTCTCAGCATACCCAAACGAAAAATCACAGTTGTAACTGGCTTATCAGGTTCTGGCAAAACTTCACTTGCTTTTGATACTATCTATGCCGAGGGGCAGAGAAAATATGTCGAGAGTCTCAGTGCCTATGCTAGACAATTTTTAGGTAAAATAATGAAACCAGATGTAGATAAGATCACTGGGCTCTCACCAGCTATAGCTATCAGGCAATTCTCTACAAATGTAAATCCACGATCTACTGTGGGCACTATCACAGAAATATATGATTATCTCAAAATATTATATACTAGAATAGGCAAAACCTATAGTCCTATATCTGGCAGAGAGGTGAAACATTACAAAGTAGAAGATGTAGTGGAATATGTGATGTCTTTTCCAGATAAAAGTAGATTTTTTATAGTAGCTCCATATATTGAAATGGTCGGTCGAGATGTCGAAGAACAGCTAGGTCTCTGGCATATAAATGGATACAGTCGTGTATTATTGGATAATAATATTTACCTTATCAGAGATCTGCTAAATGACAATAATAAATTAACTAAGATAAGCTCGGATAAACTGTTTTTGCTAGTAGATAGACTTACTAAATCTGATGATGAAGATTTTGCTTTCAGGATCAAAGATAGCATACAATCAGCATTTTTCGAAGGTGATGGCAAAATATTCATTGTGATTCTGAGTGGTAAAGAGAGAAAATGGGTAGAATTTTCTAATAAATTCGAACTAGATGGCATGAGGTTCTCCATCCCAGATGTTAATTTTTTCAGTTATACTTCTCCGTATGGAGCATGTCCTGTATGTGAAGGCTATGGCACTGTAGTAGATATAGCAGAACATCTAGTAATACCAGATCCCACTTTATCGATTTATGAAGGGGCAGTGGCTCCTTGGCGTGGCGAAAAGATGAGTGAATGGCAAAAATATTTTATAAAATATTCTAAAAAATATAATTTCCCTATTCATAAACCATATAAAGACCTTACAGAAGAGGAAAAAAATCTTTTGTGGAATGGACGCGATGATCTCGAAGGTATAAATAGTTTTTTTAAGATGCTACAGGAGAATACTTATAAAATACAATATCGCGTTATGTTATCTCGATACAGAGAAAAGACTATTTGCAAGGCTTGCAAAGGTACAAGGTTGAGAAAAGAAACTCAGTATGTAAAGATTCATGGATATTCACTGCCAGATTTATTGATGATGCAGATAGATCAAGTGCGAGACATTATAAATACTTGGGTAATTACTGAAAAAGAAAGAGAAAAAGTAAAATACGTTATCAAGGAGCTAAATAGTAGAATAGATTATTTGATACAAGTAGGCTTGCCTTATGTAACGCTCAATAGAGGTATGAATACGCTCTCTGGCGGGGAAATCCAAAGAGTATATTTGAGTCGAGCTCTAGGCTCCACTATGACAGATACATTATATGTATTAGATGAGCCTACAGTAGGACTTCACCCAAGAGATACACACAAATTAATCGATATATTAAAAAAACTTAGTAAGGCAGGAAATACTATTATAGTAGTAGAACACGATAAAGACATCATCAAGGCGTCAGATTGGATAGTAGATTTAGGTCCTAAAGCTGGTAGCGAAGGTGGTAATGTGGTTTTTTCTGGTCCAATAGATCAATTGTCTGGTGATCCTAATAGTTTTACTGCTAAATATTTGTATGATCCATTACCAGCAATTGATTCAAAAACAAAATTTTCATTTTTAGAAACTAATAATAGATACATAGAATTAAAAGGAGCTAACAAAAACAATTTAAAAAATATAAACATTAGATTTCCCCTAAATCAGTTGATAGCTATAGTAGGTGTAAGTGGCTCGGGTAAATCGACCTTAGTAGTAGATGAGCTTTATGAAGAATTTAATAAATATCTTCAACATTTCGATTTTGAGAAAACCAAACTTAGTGGCGACTTTAAATTAATTAAAGATATAGTCTTAATAGATCAATCTTCTATTTCGCGTTCTACTCGATCCAATCCTATTACATTTTTAAAGATTTTTGATTATATTAGAGAACTATACAGTCTAATGCCTTTATCTATTCAGCGTGGCTACAAGCCTAGTACTTTCTCCTTTAATACTACGGGAGGACGTTGCGAAACTTGTAAAGGCGATGGATATATCATTATTGAAATGCAGTTTATGGCTGATGTAAAGATAACTTGCGAAGATTGTCATGGTAAAAGATTTAAAGAAGATGTTCTAGAGGTTACATTTGGACAAAAAAATATTTATGATATTCTACAAATGACCATCGATGATGCTTATGAGTTTTTCAAATCTCAATATAGTTTTTCTAAAAATAAAAAAATAGCTAATTTGATCACTCAGACTTTGAATGGATTAGAATTATTAAAAAAAGTAGGCTTAGGATATCTGAAAATGGGACAATCTACAGATACATTATCAGGTGGGGAGGCGCAGAGATTAAAGTTAGCTAGCTACATAGGAGCTGGCGAAAAGACCGAAAAAACACTTTTCTTATTTGATGAACCTACCACTGGCTTGCATTATTATGATGTAGATATGCTTTATAAAAGTTTCAAAGAATTGATTATGAAAGGACATACTATTTGTTTCATAGAGCATAATATTGAATTAATAAAACGAGCGGATTGGGTCATAGAGCTTGGACCAGATGGTGGTGAGCAAGGTGGATATTTAATATTCGAAGGAACAATTGAGGATTTTATAAAAACAGATACCATCACTACAAAATACTTGAAGGATTGAAAAATTTATTATAGATTATCAATAATCTATAATAAAACACCTTTAAAAATATTTATAAATATTTTTAAGGTGTTTTATCTCATCATCAAAAATATCAGCAATTTGCTAAATATAAAAATCTAAAATCTCCAACCTAATCGTATCATAGTAGAAGCCATATTTCCGAAATATGATTCAGAAAAGGTTGAAAAGATGTCGACAGTAGTAGTAGTTTGTCCTACGGTCTGTGACCATTCACCATTTTTATCTTTATAGGACATCATTCCGATACCAATTTCTGCACCTACAAAAATATTTTCAGCGAAATAATAATCTACGCCTGTGAATATCATAAATCCCCACCCGCCATATTTATATTTATAATGGCCATTTTTACTATCATCATAACCTGTTAGATTTTGATCTGTATTTTTCCATGTTTCAGTATATGATCCAGTCAAAAAAGCAAAATCTAAACCAGCATATGGAGATAGTTTTTCTTTTATAGAAAAATGATAAGCTGCTCCTAAGCTAATTTGAGTACTGAAATCTTTCTCTTCATAGGTTCCAAGTTTAGATTCCACTGGTAACCCTTGATCATTTAATCCATAAATCTTGTCAATACTTTTGGTGGAATTTATAGCCAAGCCTAAACGAGTAGATATTTTGTCATTGACAAAATATCTCAATTTTAAACTTGGTGCAGCAAAAGTGGATCCTGTCTGTGTATTTATAGTCAGTCCACCTTCGATAGAGAATGGATTTGTGCCCGTAGGCATCTGTGCAAAAGTAACAATGCTAATAGTTACTAAAATTACATTTAATAAAATTTTCTTTTTCATAATATATTGTTTTAGGGGGTTGGTTTTAATTGTTTGAAAAAATTTTAATTAATAAAAGTGATTTAATTAATAATAATGATGATTAATTAGTTAATATTATTCTTTTTAATAAATACTAATAATGTGTTTAATTGATAAAATAAAATTATTATTTATTATATTTTTTTACAAAATTATATATATTTTTTCATATAAATCAAATTTTTTAAAATCTAATTGATGGTTCTGCATATTTTTTAGCTTTACAACCAAAAACAAGATTAATTCCTAGATGCACATTAAGGTATTTTAGATTATGAGGCACGTTAACATATTTAAATTTATTATCACCTTCATCATAATATTGATATTCATCATATATGAGTGGACCTAGAATATTATCTGTAGTCAAATAAAATTGAAATGGCGATAGTGTAAGTGCAAAACCGAAACCCAGATTAGTATAGTTTCTATTAGCAATAGTATAATTAATAGAAGCTTGAAAAATATGACTAAATTTATGTAAAGCTTTAAAATGAAAAGCTGGATACACTGATTTGTTTAAAAACATCAAATGCACTCCTACCCCCATAGTAGTTTTAGGTGTTATATCATAACTCGCAGTGAGATATATCTTAGTAGGCAACCAAGTAGTGTACGAGTTGTATGTAGAATCTATATCAAACACATCTTTAATAGAATCTAATAAATCATCTAATCTCTCGTCAAATAATGAGTCTGAACCAGCGATGAGTGGGGCTACATCTACTCCAGTAAATGTAAAACTAGCATTTTCGTTACGATTTATAAAATTTAATGGATCATTTTTCCAATTTATAAAACCAAGATCTATAATAGATAGGCCTATTATTAAATTATCAATAGGTTTAAAAGTAAAGCCTAGATCTAGTGCTCCACCTAAATTATTTTTTAACAATATAAAATCTTTAACAAAATCCGTATTATCAACTAAACTGTCAAAATTATTTATATAATTAGTATCACGCATTTCTTCGGGCATACTAGTGTTTAGCTCTAACGTGCCAATAGCAGTGATATCATACATTTCTCCAGTAGTGATGAGTTTGATGTCAGTATTACCACTATTTATATTTATCTTACCAGATAATAGTTTTAGACGAGCTCCTACAGATATTTTGTCATTTATATTCATAGCATAGCCTAAGGCATATTCTCTATAATAACTAAAATCTAATGCTGGATTTAAAGTTATAGATTTATCTAATAATGCTCCATTACCTTTATATGCAAACTCTACAAGATTTTTAGAATATGATACCCAAGTATTTATTTTTTCCACAATATTAAAAGAAAAATAATGTTTATTTTTTATTTTAAAGCTAAAAGATAATAATTCTATATTATTATTTTGAAATAAATAATTTTTTTTTGCAAGCTTATTTACTACTGAATTTACATTGATAAAAGTAGTATCATTACGTGTTTCTAAAACCTGGTATGGATTGAATCCTGTATGAGCTATATAAATACTATTAGATGATATAAGAGGCAATCCAATATAAACTCTACAAGTAGGCATCAAAGCAGGATTTAAATATGTGGACTGGGGTATTACAGGTATATCATTAGTTGTGAAATTATATTGACCGTAAATATTAATAGACAATGCAGTTACCAATATAAATAAATATTTTTTTTTCATAATAATTATTTTTTTTTAATTAAATGGATAAGGATTAATTAGCTGTGCTTGCGCACTAACCCTCAAATTAATATATTGATAAGAATAAATTTTTACAATATTATTACCATGGTCTGTAGTATTTAACTTAGCTTTAATAACAGCATTTCTTACATTAACTAATGCATCTTTTCTAGCTCCTTCAAATTTATTAGTAGCTAATTTATTACTCGGGCTAATAACAAAATAATCAGGTGCTGGCCCTACAATGCCCGAAGCGGCTATTCGCTGATTTGGTGGTAAGATTGAGTCTATAATGTTATTTTGTGCATCTAATAAATAAACTTGTATATCTGCATCTACAGGATAATAATTAGTAGTGAAAATTTTAAACATAAACCAATCTACATGTTTGAAATATGTACTATCACCAAGGTCAAGTTCTAATGTATCTATCAAAACAAAATCTCTAGCTGTTCCATGAAATGGTAATTCTACTCTGCCATTTAAATGAAGTCTACTTGTATCTATTACAAAATTACTATGACCATTTGAATTTATTCGTGCATCTGCTACTACATCTATGTAATTAGGACTAATATTGAAGGCTGATACAATGTTAGAATTATTTTTTGTAATTTGATAAAATGATAACTTATTTTGGCCAATCTCTGACAAAGAAGGATAATTTAGACTCCATATAGGAGGCATACCTGTAATGGTCATTGACGAGCTAGGTAGATTTTCTCTACGAGCTTTGATCTGATTAATATTAATATTTATAGGAACACCTATACTATTAGTAGTGGTTAAAAATATTTTAGGATCTTCCCAATTAATTATTCCATCAAAGTGATTATTATACAGTTTGATTTTTATAGTATCACTATCTAAATTTAAATTATAATCACCTAAATACCCGAAAAGTTTAGAAAAACCAATATTATTCAAACCAATACTAAGAATAAAATAATATGGTGATAGATTAGCAGAGCCATCGCCGTGAATATTAATTTTAATGTCAAAAGATAACTGGTTATTAGCTCCTAAACGCAATTTAATATTGTTGTAATGTTTGGAATAATCATAACTCAGTGAAGGAACTGAAAAATTTTCATTATGTGGACTACTATTCACTGTAGCATTATTAATAGAGAAATCAACATCTATTGGATAATTAATATTATGATTGATATGCAAATTAAGATCTAATGACTTTAAAATCATCGTATCTAATAGCATATTATTAGGTAGAGATAGAGTAAAAGAGTAATTGTGAGTAACCTCATAATCACTGCTTAGATTGCCACCAGGTATATTAATGGTTAGCTGACTAAATGACTGATTTTGACTTGGAATATTAATATAATTTTCCATAGTATTAGTAGCGATATTCCCTTGATAAANNNTCCCACATATATAGATTAGAATTTATAATAGGTGCTGCTACATTAGGATTCCAATCAGAAGTAGCAATATTATCAACATTGAATTCATCTTTTACACAACTAGTAACAAAAAAAATAATAAATCCCATTAAAGATACAAATAAAAAAAAGTTTTTCATCTTTATAATTTTTTATTTTGACAAAAATATATAATAAAAGTTTAATTGAAAAATATTATTTTAATGAAAATATTATTATTTTCGTAAAAAATATATGAGTTTAAAAAAATGGCTTATTGCAGTTCGTCCATGGTCATTAGCAGCATCTACTGTCCCAGCATTAATGACAATTACTTATGTTTATTTTTTAAAAATAGAATATTCACTAGAAATAAATATATTTTATGGATTTTTAGCTTTAATAGGAGCTGGAATATTTCAAGCCAGTAGCAATATTATAAATGACTATATAGATTATAAACACAAAGTAGATAGACTAGAATCTTTAGGTGGAGGACGTACAATAATAGAAAATATAATGAGACCAAAATCATTCATAATTTATGGATATATTTTATTAATTATCGGTATAATTCTTGGATTATTTCTAACATTTCACACAGGTTATCATTTATTATGGATAGGTGCTATTGGTATTTTTTTTACTATTTATTACACAAAATTCAAATATATAGGGCTCGGAGATTTAGTAATTTTTATTATTTATGGACCAATGATTGGCCTTGGTACTGCTTATGTTATGACTAATAATTTATTATGGGAAGTGATGCTCATCAATGTGCCAATTGCTTTATTAATAGTAGATATTTTGAATGCAAACAATATTAGAGATATTATATTTGATAAAAAAGCAAAAATTAAAACCCCCGCGATGCTATTAGGACTAGAGAAAGCTAAAGTTTATTATATAGTACTGATGATTGCTGCATACCTTTTCACAGCATTATTGATATTTTTAAATTTACTACATCCATTATGCTTCTTAGTTTTATTGTCTTTGCCTATAGCTATAAAAAACTTTAATATTATAAATCATGCTACAATAGAAACCCTAGAAGAAATAAAGCACTTAGATGCTAAAACTTCGGAATTAGTTTTAGTATATGGAATATTATTTTCTATTTCTAATTTTATAGCCGGTTTTTTTATAATATAAAATTTTTTTTAAAATAATTTTTTATTATTTTTGCATTTATTAATAAAAAAATATATGGAATCTAGACCTGATGTAAGAGAATTAATAATAAGAGCTGCTGAAACATTCGGTAAGCAAACTGCATTTATTTATAATGATAAAGAGTACAATTTTTTGGATTTAAAAGAAAATAGCTTTAGACTTGCCAATAGTTTTTTGGACCTTGGATATAAAAAAGGTGATAAAATAGCTATTTATTTGCCCAATTGCATTGAATATATTTATGCATATTATGCTATTTATTCTATAGGTTGTGTAGTAGTACCAATTGATTTTTTCCTAAGTCAAAATGAAGTAATAGCTATAGCTACTCATTGTGAACTAAAAGGAATAATTACTACTACAGAAGCAAAATTTAACTTATTAGAATTACGTCAATCTATACCTTCTCTGAAAGATATTATTACTATCGAAGATAATTCGAAGTTTTTATCATTTTGGAGATTAGCTACCAATTCTAAGCCAGATTTGGATGATCAAGGTATAACTACAAATATGATATCGAGCATATTTTACACCTCTGGCACTACTGGTATGCCAAAAGGTGCAGCTTGGAATTATCTACATATTCATCTAGGAGCTGAGCAATATAAATATTTTGGCACTTATAGCGGCTTAGAAGATCGAATGAGAGTAGATGAGAGAGAGCGATTATTAGCTCCAATACCTTTTTCGCATTCTGGCGGAGTATTATATCCCATGATGGCTATAAAATTTGGTGTTAGTACAGTAATTATGCCACAGTTTAATCCTTATGAATTTGTAAGATTAGTAGATCGTTGGCAGGTAACGGGCTTTCACATGGTGCCACCTATGTATTACGCTATTCTATACTTAAAAGATATAAAGAAATATAAATTAGAATCCTTACTGTGGGCAGCTGTTTTCGGAGCACCATCATCTGCTGAATTAATGATGAGATTTGAAAGATTATGTCCTAATGCTGTTATAGTAAATGGCTGGGGTATGACAGAGGTGATACCACCTACGAGTTTATCTACTCCAGGTAACATACGTTCTATCGGCAAGCCCACTCCTAATGTGGAATTAAAGATATTTGACAACCATGGAAATGAAGTTAAAATTGGTGAAGTTGGGGAATTAGTTGTTAAAGGCAAATCAGTATTTTTAGGTTATTATAAAGAGCCTGAATTGAACAATGAAGTTTTCAAGGATGGATGGTTCTATACTGGTGACTTAGCTAGAAAAGATGAAGAAGGTAATTATTATATCATTGGCAAATCTAAAGATACTATCAAAGTAGGTGGTGAGCTTGTATGGGCTGCTGAGATAGAGGAATTACTACTAAAACATCCTTGTGTGAAAGAAGCCGCTGCCATTGGCATTCCAGACCATTTACGTGGTGAAATAGTGAAATGCTATATTGCATTACGCGAAGGAGTAGTTTTCCCAAAACAATATTTATTAGAATATATGAGGGAAAATTTGGCTAAATTTAAGGTTCCTAGAGAGATTGAATATTTAGATGAATTACCTAAAACAGGCTCAGGCAAAGTAAATAAAGCTGCATTAAAAAATTTAAACAAAAATTAAAATATGGATAAAAAATTTATTTCTAAATTAATTAAAAGAGAGGGATCAGATAATATTTTTTTAGGTCGAGGTGTGATTAATTTACTACTCTTTAACGCTAAAATATTACCTATTAATGTTCACAAAGCTATTATTGGCTTATTTATGCGGTTACTAGTTCACAGAAAACATAAATGGGTTTTGCGTACTAATCTTCAAATACTATACGATAATACATTGAGCGATAAAGAACTAGAAAAAAAAGTTAATAAAATTCTTAAATTGTATAAAGACATGTTCATTGAAATGGCACATTATACCTCTAGAAATAAAATGCCAGACTATGATGAATTTATCGAAGAAGTGATAGGTAAAGAATATTTAGATGAAGCATACAAGCAAGGCAAAGGTATTATTGCTCTCTCTGCTCATTTGGGTGGTTTT
>LFSZ01000032.1 GCA_001512885.1 Rikenellaceae bacterium DTU001 | reverse complement strand
GAGTTAGTGAATATAACATATGTTAATTTAAACATATATTAGTTACCAAAATCTAACTCCCTAACTTAACATTCTATTTCTTTTAATATTTTAAAAATTTTGCTTAAATTTGCAAAAAGAAAAGATATATAATATGCCAAAAGAAAAGCTTTTTGCAGAATTTCCCCCAGTTTCCCCTGAAGAGTGGGAAAATGCGATAAAAGATAGTCTAAAAGGGGCTGATATTTTAAAAATTATTTGGAAAACTGATGAGGGTTTTGAAGTAAAACCCTTTTATACAAAAAATGATATCGAAGATTTACTTGAACTTACATATTATCCTAACGTTTACCCCTATTTACGAGGTTATAATGATAAAAAACTAAAATGGCAAGTAATTCAAAATATTGATGCAAAAGATTTAAAATGCGCTAATGAAGCAGCTTTGAAAGCCTTATCAAATGGCGCAGATGCAGTAGAGTTTGATATTCAAAATATAGATAAAATAGATTATTTAAATATTTTGCTTCAAGATATTGACATAGCTAAATATTCACTCCATTTTAATGATTTACACTCATATTATTCTTTGGCTCAACTAATTAAAGTATGGGCAAATGAACATCATTTAAACATTAATCAATTAAAAGGTTCTTTTAATTTTGATCCTTTTGGTTTTTATTTACTTAATGGTGAATACTATAATAGCTATAAAGATGATATAAATGGTTTATTAAATTTGTTTCAATTTGTTTCGGATTGGAACCCCGAATTTAAAATTATCAATATTAATGGAATAATATATCATAATGCAGGTGCTAATATCATACAGGAAATTGCTTTTTCATTAGCTCAACTAGTTGAATATTTTGATATTTTGACTGATAATGATATAGAAATCGAAAAAATCATCCCTCGTATTAGAATTACTTTCGGAATTGGAAGTACCTATTTTTTAGAAATTGCAAAGTTACGTGCTACTAGAATGCTGATAGCTAAGATTTTAGAGGCTTATGGCATACCTAATGAAAATGCTAAAATTACTATTCATAGCAAAACAGGCATTTTTAATAAAACTGCTTATGATGCGTACAATAATATGCTAAGAAATACTATTGAAGCCATGGCTGCTGTAATAGGTGGCGCTAATGAAATT
>LFSZ01000008.1 GCA_001512885.1 Rikenellaceae bacterium DTU001 | reverse complement strand
TCTGATTCTATCTCACTTGTCAAGTATTTATGTGTGATTACAAACCACATCAAATAGCTCTGCAAGTATTTAGTAGCCACTCCTCTAAATCGTCGCAACCAAACCTTGAAATCGTTTATATGCTTATCGACAACCTGTACACTGTATACACCGCGTCTAATTATTTAATTATGCTATAAAATACGTAAAGTAAAACAAAGGATATTTTTATGTAGCTCCGTTCACAAATCGCCTTTATGAAGCGCAATTTTTACAAAGCTAAATTTCTTGGATCTATTTATTTAAATTGGGATAGAGATTATAGAAGGGAAAATTATTGTAATTGTGAAAGGAATCGAAAGGGGTCTAAAAGCAAATCATTGTTTTACTTGAAGTAGTTTATCTATACTTCGTATTCACCAGCCGCCAATACTCATCCCACGCCCATCTATCCGAGGATGCAAGGTTTAAAAGCCGACCAATGTCTGATTCTATCTCACTTGTCAAGTATTTATGTGTGATTACAAACCACATCAGATAGCTCTGCAAGTATTTAGTAGCCACTCCTCTAAATCGCCGCAACCAAACCTTGAAATCGTTTACATGCTTATCGACTACTTGTACACTGTATACACCGCGTCTAATCTGCGTTTTGTTTACAACAACTTTTTTGCTTNNATCTGTCACTCTATGCGATAGCTCTTCTCTTATCTGACTATTGGTTACTTTTTTGCGTCCTAGGTGTTTGAAAAGTAAATTGCCTTCCCTGTCTGTCATTACCAGCACAGCTACTTTGGGATGTTTCTTTTTCTTTGCTTTTTCGTATTCTTTTCGGCTTCTGTATTTGCGACCTTTTTCTGAATACTTCATTAGCAGCTCATCAGCTTCTACAATGCCTGAGAAGCTTATACCACCTTGTAATGATTTGATCGCTGCTAGTATCTTGTGTCGCCAATTGAAGCTCGTTCTCAGACTTATGCCTACCTCCGATGCGCAAGCTCTTAGACTTTTGCCTTCTAGCATACATTTTAGGTAATCGAGCATTTTATCAGCTTTTCGCATGCGATATACGAAGGTTCTGGCTGTTTCGCGGTATTGTCGGCCGCAATCTTTGCATTTGTACACTTGTTTGCCGTCGCGTACTCCAGCTTTTATTACATTTTCGCTTTTGCATCGAGGGCAGATGGGGGCTGTGCTTTGTATTTTTAGCTTCTGATAATCTACGGCTGTGTAGTTGTTTTTTAATAAAAATTGATATAGATTATCTAGAAATCTACGTTTCTGCTCTTTGGGTAGAGCTTGATAATCTAATAGATTGAAGTTATCCATAATTATTTTTTTGTAAAATTAAATAAAAATTATTTGATAATGATATAAACTACTTCAAGTAAAACAAAGATTAATTTCAGAAAGTCTCTTCCAACAAATCACCCTTTAGGAAGCTCAATAGCTTCAAACTTTATTATGTGTTGTTCTTTTTGTTAAATATGGTAGCATTTGCTTGATGAGTGGGCATTACCAGTATATCATTTACATTGACATGATCAGGTAGGTTGGCTGCGTATAATATAGCATCAGCTACATCATTTGCCATCAGAGGCGTATATCCTGTATATACTTGATCTGCAAGATCTCTATCCCCTTTGAAACGTACGGTTGAAAATTCAGTGTTTACAGCACCAGGAGCAACATTTGTAACTTTAATATTAAATGGTAATAAATCTATTCTCATAGCTTCTGACAATGCATGTACAGCGTGCTTGGTAGCACAGTAAACATTACCATTAGCATATACTTCTCTTCCGGCTATAGAACCGAGATTTATCACATGTCCTTTGCATCTTTTTACCATTCCAGGTAAAACAGCTCTACTAACATATAAAAGTCCCATGATATTTGTATGTACCATAACTTCCCAATCTTCTATGTTACCTTCATGTAATGGCGATAACCCAAGAGCTAACCCGGCATTATTAACCAAAATATCTATATTTTGCCAATCAATAGTAAGATTACTGAAAAAATTAAAAACTTCTTTTTTATTTCTTACATCTACTTTATCTATCAATACTTTTACATTACTCAGAGTTGAAATTTCTTTTTTGATAGATTCTAACTTGTCTATTCTACGAGCTAGCAAAATCAAATTGTCGCCATTTATAGCAAATTTTTTAGCAGTAGCTGCACCTATACCGCTACTGGCACCTGTTATTACAATTGTTCTATTCATAAATGTTTGATTTTAAATTTTTTACAAATTTTTTCTATATCTATAATAATAACAAAACTTAATAATAAAAATAATAATGGAAAAATCCTATATCTGACTATAGCGCCTACAATAGGAGTAGTATAGCCTATTAGTAAAAATTCAATTAATGCAAATAATAAAAAAGAAAATAAAATCAATTTGTTATTTCTATGTAATGATTTTTTATGAAAAATAAATGTAAATATGGCAAAGCTGATCCACAGTACATTTTCTATAAAGGCAGGTATAACAATTATATTATGCAAATCAGTAACAAAAGGCCTAAATAAAGTGTTTACTAATGCTAATGGTGCATTTAAAATAAATGAAAAAATTGTGGGTTTTAAATTTAATGGATTTATAAGGCTACCAGCATTTTCACTTATTGCCAAATTAGTGGCTAAAGTTAATTTATTAACTACTATCATTAATAGGTCCAAATTAAATATCCATTTGATCAGAGGAATACATAATATATAAAATAATAAAAAAACCAAGTATAGTTTCCAAATTTCAATTTTTTTCAAAACTTTAGATATTATTAAGGGAAATATGGCTAAAAACAATCCAATAATTATGTAAATTTTAACTGTAAAAAATAATATAGTTACTAATATGAATAGGATGATAGTAAAGATAGAAACTCGTTTTGTAATTATTTTATGTATACTAAAAAACCATAATCCTAACAAAAACATTACTAGTGCTTCTTTTAATACTCCTGAAGTCCACAAAACTAAAGAAGGAAAGAAAAAAATAATTATAAAAGAAAGTTTAGCATTTTTTATATATGGATTTATGGATTTAAAAAATAAAAATTGACCTATAAAAGCTAAAAAAACAAAAAATAACATATGTAGCAAATAGTTGCCACCTGTCAAAGGCATCAATATAGCATTTATCCGTATCATCATTCTGTTATCGCAAGTTATAGGCACATAATTGGCTCTTTCCCAATTGCTAGTATTTATTAAATATTTGTCTTTTAGTGTCTGGTATTCATTTTTATCATAAATTCCAAAAATTATTTTAATGAAATCATTTGGGTTATCTTTGCTAGAGTTCCATAATATTTTGCCGTCATCATAATATTTAAAAATATCTGCTTTGTTTCTATCAAAATAATAATTAGTATAAATAAATATTAAAAAAATACCTGCCAATATTTTTAGAATGAAAGCTATCATCCACCAAACTGGGGCAATTTCATTGCTATATCTTTTAGTTAGAAAAAAAATAAATATCATAAGGAATATAGCTATTATTATAGCTATTACTATTTCCATAAATAAAATTAATCTAAATTAATAGCAAAAATACAAGAAAATTAATAAATATTTTTCCTAAATTCTTTTAGCTCTTCTAAAAAATTATTATCTTTTTCTATATGATTGCCTATAACGACACCATTTATATCATGGTTAAAATATTGATCAATAATATTTAAATTATTAATCCCACCTCCGATGATTATAGGTAATGAAATAATATTTTTGAGATTTGTTAATATTTCAGTTTTAATAGGATTGCAAGCACCAGAACCAGCTTCTAAATAAATTAGTTGAGCGCCAGCATATTTAGCTGCCAAGCAAGTAGCTATTAATATATCTTTTTTATCAGGAGGTATAGGTAAGCTTTGAGTCATATAAGCTGTACTACTAATATTGCCACCATCTATTAAAATATATGCTGTAGATATAGCAGGTAAACCAGATTTATAAATAATAGGCGCAGCTATTATCTGTTGGCTTATTAAATATTCAGGATTCCTACCAGAAAAAAGTTGTAAAAATAAAATGCCATCAGCATCACTTATTATTTGTGTGTAATTACCTGGGAAGATTATTACTGGTAATGAAGTTTTTGATTTTAATGTTATTATAATATTTCTAAACCATTCAATATCAAAAATCAAACTCCCACCAATTAAATATAAATCACAACAGTCATTATTACCAGCGTAGATATATTTATCTAACAATTCTTTGTCTGTTTTATCAGGATCAATCAATATAGCTATTGTTCGTGTTTTTAAAAATAAATTGTAAATTTGTATTGACATTTTTGAAATTTTTATCAAAAATAATAAATTAATGAGAAAAATATTTTTATTGTGTATGTTTTTTTGTCCATTACAATTATTAAATTCACAAAATACGTATATTGTTACATATGATACTATTTTAAAACAGGAAATACTAATAGGTAGATTAAATAAAAATGACTTAATGAATTCTGATTTTGCTGAATATTTTTATTTATATCATGAAGCTTATAAACCTGAAGTGGGGATAATAAATAAGTTAAAACATTTAATTAACGATGTTAACATTACAATTGTCATTGGTACTTGGTGTTCAGATTCTCAAGAGCAAATACCCAAATTTTATAAAATTATTAATCTACTAGAATATGATGAAAATAAAATTTTGTTAATAGGTGTAGATAAAAAAAAGCAAGCTAGGGAGTATGAATCATTGGTCCAGTCATTAAACATAGAAAAGATACCTACTTTTATTTTTTATAAAGACGAAAAAGAAATTAGTAGGATAATAGAAAGTCCCGAAACAACCTTGGAAATGGATATGCTAAAAATATTGAATAAATAATAAATATTATCAATTTAATTCATACAATTCTCTGAAATTTGGTATTAATGATTTTAAATAATCATGCAATTTTTTTACTTGTCCTTCCATGTTACCAAATTGCTTATTACCACATTCATAGGTTAATCCTTTTTTGATTTCTTTATTTTTAAATTTTATAGTTACTAGATAGGTGACACCGCCGACGCAGCCTTCATAATCATATTTGGTTTTTTCTGGACCAATTTGTATTTTATTAGCATTGAAATATTTGATTATTTCATTCCACGCATCAGCAGTTATTTTAACTTTTGTCTTATCTAATAATTCATTTTGTCTTTTAATTTTAAGCTGAATTTTATTTTTTTTGATAATAAATTCATACTCTCTATAATATTCAGGAGAGAGGGGTGGGGTTTTTAAAACAAAAGTTATTTCCTTAATCTCTGGTAACTGAGCGGATACATTTTCTATATTACTGAATAAAAAATTAGCAATTATTATAAATAAAATTAATATTTTCGAACTTTTCATATATTATTTATTTTAAATTTTTCTACAAATTCTTTAAATGAAATAATAGGGATACCAAGTTCATTAGCTTTTTGGCGCTTGGCAGGTCCCATATTATCACCCGCTATCAGGTAATCTGTATTACTAGAAACAGATGAGAGTACTTTACCTCCATTAGCTTCTATCAATCTTTTCAGATCATCACGTTCTATATCTTCGAATACACCTGATATTACAAAATTTAATCCTTTCAATTTTTCTGATTTTGGTGTCTCTTCATCTAATGCAAATTTCAAGCCAGCTTTTTTTAATCTTTCTATTAAAAGTAGATTATCTGGATCTGAGAACCAATCTATGATTGACTGTGCTGTTATATCACCTACCTCTGGTATCTGTTGTAGCTCTTCTTTACTCATTTGCATCAATTTATCTAAAGATTTAGCATAATTAGCAATATTTTTAGCCATTACAGAGCCTACATTTTTAATACCTAGGGCATACAGCATTCTATCAAATGGTTTAGATTTAGATTTTTCTATAGATTTTAAAATATTTTCTACAGTTTTGTGTTGAAACCGCACAATGCGAATTTTTCCATCAGGCATCTGGTATTGATTTTCTAATCCTAAAAGTTGATCATAAGTTAAATTATAAAGATCAGCAGGAGATTTTACTAGTCCCTTTCTATAAAGTAATTCTATTTTTTCCTCGCCTAGAGTTTCTATATCCATAGCGTCTTTACTAATAAAATGTTGTAATTTGCCTAAGATTTGTGGTGGACAAAATTTATCATTAGTACAATATACGAATGGATCGCCTTCTTTATGCAAAGTAGGACTATTGCAAGCCGGACAAAAACGAGGTGGGCAAACGGGATATGCATCAGGAGGACTTTTGTCCACTTCTACTTTTACAATCTTAGGAATAATTTCTCCACTTTTTTCTACCCACACATAGTCTTTTACGTGAATATCATTTTGTTTGACAAAATCAAAATTATGCAGAGTGACTCTCTTTACTGTAGTACCACTGAGTAATACTGGATTTAGATTAGCCACTGGTGTGATGACCCCAGTACGTCCAACTTGGAAATCTACAGAAGTGATTTGAGTTAGAGCTTGCTCTGGTTTATATTTAAAAGCTACTGCCCAGCGTGGATATTTAGCTGTATTGCCAAGCTGACGTTGTAATTCATAATTATTAATTTTAATTACCACCCCATCTATGCCAAATGGTAGCTCATCACGTTTGATTTCATATTCATCGATAAATATTTTAACTTCATTCAACCCATGACATAGCTTTATATATGGCGGCACTGGTGCTCCCCATTCTTTAGCTTTCATCATTGCCTCATAATGATTAGAGAAAATAGGAGTCTCAGTTAAAACTTCATAAGGCATAAATTGTAAATTTCTTTTAGCTACGAGAGATGAATCTTGTAATTTTAATGAACCAGCGGCAGCATTGCGTGGATTTGCGAAGGGGTATTCGCTATTTTCCTCTCTTTCCTTATTTAATTTATTAAAAGAATCAAAGGGCATAATAATCTCACCTCGTATATCTACCCAATTAGGATAATCTCCAAAAAGCCTCAATGGAACATTTTTAATAGTTTTTACATTATTCGTTACCACTTCACCTATAGTGCCATCGCCACGGGTAAGAGCTGTAATGAGTATTCCATTTTCGTAAATACAACTTATAGCTAAACCATCATATTTGAGCTCAGCTACGAATTCTACATCATCTACATTAGTAATATTTCTTTTAAAAAAACTAACCACTTCATTCCAATCATAACTATTATCTAACGATAGCATTGGAAAACGATGTGGCTGATTAGGAAACTCCTTAGTGATAAATCCACCTACTCTCTGAGTAGGACTATCAGGCTCTTGATAATTGTATTGTTTCTCTAACCACTCTAGCTCTTTCAGTAGTTGGTCATATTCATAATCAGAAATCTCTGGTGAATTTTTTACATAATATAAATAATTATGCCTATTTAGTTCAGCAGTTAAATATTTAATTCTATCAATAGCTTCTTCTTTTGTCATAAATTTTTTAGAAAATAATAATTACAAATATAAAAATTTTATGGATAATATATTTTTTATTTAATATAAAAATTCAAAATAAACAATACAAAAATCAAAAAATCATTTTAAAAGTAGAAAAACTTTTTGTTAAAAAAAATATTTCGCTTAGTATACATTATATTGAAAATTGAATTTTTTTTTTAAGCATACTCTGCTTTCGCTCATTATCTATATTTTGCACTAGCTCACTCATATCATTTTTTACCCACGGTTACCCTTATCATTTTATTCCAAGGCACATATTCTACAAATTTTTCTCTAATTTCATTTTCTTTTGCTTCATTAATAACATAAAAAAGGTTTTCATAATATGTTTTCATCGATGTACCCAGGTCTATCATTTTTAGTTTGTTTTTTATGATATTAAAAGCCCCGTCAAATGCAAACAAGCTTGTCCCCATTAAATAGTTTCTTACTCTATCGAGTTCTTCATTGCTAATAGTATCATTTACAAATTTATCATATTCTTTTTTAATTTCATCAATTACGAAATTAGTTTGTTCAGCTTTTACTTCAGCAGATATACTCCATGCAGCTTGATGCTTGAAATGATTAGTTCTACAATAAATGCCATAGGTGAGTCCTTTATCTTCTCTGATATTTTTATTAAGTCTACTACCAAAATATCCACCAAAAATAGTTTGACCTATCAAAAAATATGGATAATCTTTTTCTTTTAATGATTTTATCTGGCATCCTATTTTAATAGCAGTTTGTAAAGAATCTTTTTTATTAATATGTAATTGTTTTTGAGATGGCATACCAGTAGATAATTTTAAATCTTTTATATTTAAGTGGGGTAAAATATCGTAATGTTCTGTAATAAATCTAATAATCTCATCATTATAATTACCTGCAAGCCCCCAAAGAGAGTTAGAAAAATCGAAATATTTTTTTTGAAATGTTATTAAATTTTTTCTCGATGTCAGTAGTATATCAGAATATTTAATATGTTTACCATAAGGATGATTATTGCCAAATAGTAATTTGAAAAAATTTTTATTAGCTATGAAGTCTACCCTTTTATTTTTGATTTTCAAAATTCCTAAGGTTTCTTGTTTTTGAAGTATTAATTCTTTTTTAGGGTATGTAGGATCTGTAAGTAGCTCAAACAAAAGATTTAATGCATGGATAAAAAGATTATTAAGCGCAATCAAAGAAATATTGACTGAATCGGGTCCTACAGAAATATCTATTGAAGCACCATAATAATTTATTTCTTCGGCAATTTGGATTGCAGTTTTTTGTTTAGTACCAGATTTTATCATTTCCCAAGCAAATTTGCCTATCACAGGATTATTTGCAAATTTATATCCAAGAGGGATGATCAGGTATAGAGAGACTAAATCTGTACGAGTAGTATGAAAAGTATAGATTTTATTATTATCGCTTAGATTTATTTCATTTACCTCAGGTATTTTAGGTTTAGTAGGAGTGATTATATTTGGTCGCATATTATTTATTTTTTTAAATAATTTAAAACAAAAGCATTATCAGGTTTTAATATATCATCAGCCAAATTCATTATTTCATCTTTTGTAATAGATTTATAAATTTCATAATTTTCAAATAATAAATCTGCACTCCCTAATGCTTCATAAAATGATAACTCGAAACCTATCCTTTGCAAATCATATATATTCATTGAGAGTGTACTCAGATACATATTTCTTACTTTATCTAATTCTTTATCAGTAACAGGTTTTTTCCTAAAATTAACTAATTCATTCCACAGGGTATCCTCGGCTTTTTTAACATCAATAGAAGGTTTTACAAAACCAAGTATCAGCAAAAGCCCAGGATCTACACTACCCATAACACTTGCATCTATTGAAATAAAAAGCTTTTTTTCTTTGACTAATGAAGTATATAATCGCGACGAATTCCCATTGCCAAGAATATCAGATAAAATATCATAGGTTGAATATTGTGGTGAGAGCCTACCAGGCATAGGTATAGCTATTACAATTAGGTTTAATGGTACATTGCGTTTTACTACTTTTCTCACTTGATGTTTGATAGGTGATTCAAGTGGATAATCGCGTTCATCAATAGGTGTAGATGGTATATCTGAGAAATATTTTTCTATTAGCATTTCGATATCATCATGATATTTACCACTAATAGCTAAAATAGCATTAGAGGGTTGATACCATTTATCATAAAATCGTTTTACATCTTCTAAAGTTGCTTTTTCGATATGTTCTGGAGTGAGACCTATTGTAGGCCAACGATATGGATGCCTAGCATAGCACATATCAAAGAGAATATGTAATAAATCTCCATAAGGCTGATTGAGATGAGTTTGTTTAAATTCTTCGATTACAACATTTTTTTGAATATTTAAGCTTTTTTCATTAATATTCAAGTGTTGCATCCTATCACTCTCGAGCCAAAGAGCTAGTTCTATATTATATGATGGTAATTGAATAAAATAATCTGTGAAATCTTGGGTAGTAAATGCATTATTGATGCCTCCAGCTGACTCTACTTCACTATCATACGAGGGGGCATACTCTGATCCAGCAAACATTAAATGTTCGAATAAATGAGCAAAGCCAGTTTTGTCTGGTTCCTCGTCGCGTGAGCCAACAAAATAAAAAACATTAACGCATACTAAAGTAGTATCCTCCACAGGATATAGGATATACCTAAATCCATTAGATAATTTACCTTTATGAAAAGTTTTATTGAGCATAATAAATAAATTATCAACAAAGATACTGAAAAATAATTGACATTTGTTTACAACTTTTTTTTAAAATGATATTTTTTTGAATAATATCTACTTAATTTACTTTTCTTTGCCAGCCACACAAAGAAAACTAACAAAAGAAAGGTCTCCGCTGGTTTTAACACCCCTGTCTCTGTGAGACATCCCCTCTACAAGAGGAGAATACGATGTGATTCCCCTTCTCCAAAGGGGTGTCAGGCATAGCCTGACGGGGTAGTTAAAAAAACTACGCTGGCCAGCCCTACCCAACCCTGCTTGCTTGTTTTATTACAAATCATTTCCCAAAGGCGGGAGGGACACATTTAAAGATGTGTTTTAAGAAAAATAATGATTTCTCTATGAGACAAATAGCTTACCGTAAGGAAGATATCGGATATGAAATTTTATAAAATAAAATTAATAATATTTTTAATTTTTGTTTTATTTATACCAATTATCTGTATTTTTAACTTTAGTCCAAGTAGATTCCCTATTTCTCTTTTGTAGCTCATCTTCATTGGCAAATCTTACAAATGCCCTATTAGCAAAATCTTTTATATAAACAAAAACGTTCCCCGCTGTATCTACATCTAAACGTGATATTTGGTATTTCATAAAATTTTTTGCTAAATGTTGAAGTTTTATCGTATCTAATTCAACTTCTTTATCTGCGCATATCCAATGCATATATGTAATGTTGTTATCTTGTGTATCCATTTTTAAAGTATAATAACCAAATTTTAAAGAATCATTTTTTAAAAAATCTATACTACCTGTAATTATTATTTTTCCACTATCATCAAAACCTCTTATATACATAATAACACCTTTAAATTGTGAAAAATCTTCGTATTCATATTTATCCAAAAATTCCTTTTCTCTTTTATGTTGCTCACAACTATATAATAAAATCGTTGCGAAAATGATGAATATTAAACTCTTTATTGTTTTCATAATATTTAATATTAATATTTTATTAAGGGATGAACCTCTACTCTGTAATACATATCTTTATAATTATACTTGTTTGCATGTTGAACTCCCATACGTATAGAACGTTGATCATCTCGTGAATCAAATTGAGACGAATACGCATTTGTATTGGAATTAAAGATACTATTATAATGTGCTCCCATTTGCAATTCAAATGAAGTTAAACCAATAGCTCTACCTGCTGCTCCGAATAAAAAGTTCCCAAAATTTTGATAATTATGAGCTACCCCATCCACTAAATACAATGTTTGTATTCTATTTATATCATAATCCTGATATTGAAATTTTAAACCAATATCGGATTGAGCAAAATCAAATTTTCCTAAACCTTTTCCTTCCTTTTTAATATAATCATACCTGCCAGAATTACTAAATTCTGTCTTATTTTCTTTATTAAATGCTCCTGCTCTAGATAGCATACTTATAATCTCTTCTTCTTGGACAAAATGTATTTTCTTTATTACTCCGTTTTTCAGGTCATTTACATCATTTTTAGGATCAGCAAATTTAAACTTTTGTGTAATATTACCTTCGCTATCAACAATACGCCCTGTACGTCCAAAAAATGTATTATGAAACCAATTATCTTTTTTCGTTCCCAAATAATTACCATTTTCATCAAATTCTGATATACTTGTCCCATTCGGATCCACCAGCACTACAGGATTATCAGCTGTATAGCAATATGGCGATAGCGATGGATATTTATCGCTCATCGGATCTACGCTCAGCCATCCACTCAGCTCGCTATCATAATAGCGTGCTTCGAAGTATGTGTAGCTGGTCTCGTTGTCTAGCTCTTTGGCAGTGAATTTGTACCTACTATCAAACTCTTCAGTGTTTCGCTGGGAGACGAAGAGCTCGCCGTATGGGAGATACTGCAAATGTTGCACTACATAGCCACCTATATTAGTTACGAAAGAGGCAGAGCCGAGATGGTCGGAGTGGTAGTGGATTTTCATTTATAAATTTTTGTTAGGTAAAATTAATGAATATTTTGGAATAAATTTCTACTTAATTTACTTTTCTTTGCCAGCCACACAAAGAAAACTAACAAAAGAAAGGTCTCCGCTGGGGAAATGATTTGATAAAACTACGCAATCACCTCATCGTCATTTAGGCAATTCTTGAATTGCCTCTACAATAACTGTATTTGCAAATCATTTCCCAATGAGGGCGGGATAAAATAAAAACACAAAGCATGCAATTAAATATATTTGATTATGAAATTATTCTTAAAAACTTACAAATATACTTTTATTTAATTACAAAAACTAGACTTACCTTCAAAAATAAATTCACCATTAATATATATATATGACCATTGAGAAAAAGAATCATCTATAATAAAATATAACTCTATAATTGTGTTTTTATCATATTTTCGTTTTGTATTTTGTTCTATAATATAATCTAAATCTTCTTCTAAATATTTGAATGATACCTTTTGTCCACAAATAGAAAATAATTCTTCTAAACTATCTCCATCCACAATAAACATATGATTTTTATAATAAAAGAAACCATATGGATCTAACCCTAATAATAGATCAATGCTATTATTTGATTCTATAACTATTGAAATATAATTATCCTCAAATTTTTGTACATCAAATGAAAATAATAAATTACAATCATAATAATTACACTTTTTTTCATGAAGAATTATACTATCAAGAATTGTAGTTAGGTTCTTATTCTCAAAACTTAAATGATAGAGATCTATTTGCTTTTCTATATATTGGGCAAATACATTTACACTATTTATACATAACATAAATGTTATAAAAAATTTTAAAACTTTTTTCATTGCATTAATTTTTGGTATTTATTATATCTATTTGAGGTAAAAGTTTGAATGGATTTGATACAATTCCTTTTTCATTATATTGAATATAAAATCCTTTATGATACAAATATAATGTGGCATTATTAAACTTTGAATTTAATTTTTTTGCAAATTTAATATCTTGTTCAGATGGATTAAGATTATATGGATGACTATGAGTACTATATCTAATTGTATAATTATTTTTTAACAAAAATGGACCTCCAGCTTCACTATCTTTATCATGTATAGTTGTAAGCATATTAGTTTCTTGATTACCTATGCCTGTAATTCCCCATTCTACATTTGTATT
>LFSZ01000005.1 GCA_001512885.1 Rikenellaceae bacterium DTU001 | reverse complement strand
ACTATCACAGCGTCATATTCTAATCCTTTAGATTTATGGATAGTAGAAATATGAACTCCATTTTTTTCATCTGTTATCTTCAATGACTGTTTCACTCCATTATTCAGAAACCACTCAATAAACATCACCTCATTATTATTGTGCTCCCGCTGATAATTTTTTATTAATTGTAGGAAATGCATGCAAAAGACTTTTTCTTTATCATCTAGCTCTTTATAAATAATGTTTACCAAATGCTCTGCTTTGAAATATAAGTTTTGAGCCATGAAATTATCATCATTTTCTAAATTATTCATCAGACTATTGTAAGGTACTGAATTTGATGTTTTTATAAAATCATAGAAAGCCTCTGACATGTATCTAGCATAATTAGAGCCATTTTGTAGTGCATAGAGGGTAAAAACTATCCATAGCACGGCATCAGAATTAGCAAAGCTAATACTCTCATCAGAAATAATTTTGAAATCAAGATCCTGAATTGTTGAATTTTGGAGTATATATTTGAATACTTCTACAGCTTCTTTATTGGTTCTAACGAGAATACCAATGTTTTTGTAGCCTTTTTCCCACAAATTATTTACATCATTTATTACCAATTGTAGTACTTTATCATCTTCTTCAGATTCTATGGAGTCTGATGTATCATATGTAGTTGATTTTTCTTCATTTGTTGTAGTATTTTTATTATTTTTATCTTTTGCTATATACAGTTTTACATATCCCTGGAAATCTTTAAATTGATCTTTTTTGGCTTCTGGGATTTCTTGCTTTACATCTCTATTTTTATCAGTATCTATATATATTTCTTTAATGTAATTGATTTTAGTTTGGTATCTTGGGTTACTAATATCTTCATCTTTTTCCTTAAATAAATCAGTTAATTGTAAAAGTTCACTAAAAAGGGAATTATTGAATTTCACAATATTAGGATAAGAACGCCAATTTTCTTGAAGATTTTGTCTAGAAATTAAATTATGAAAGTCAGTATCAATGGTATCTTTCATAATTTCCTAATCTCCATTACGCCAGCGATATATAGCTTGCTTGATATCGCCAACTAGCAAAACATTATCTGACTGAG
>LFSZ01000099.1 GCA_001512885.1 Rikenellaceae bacterium DTU001 | reverse complement strand
TTAACTATATATGTTTGATCAGTAGCACCAGATATAGGATTATCATTTAGATACCATTGATTGCCGATACTAGAAGTGGACATTAGAATAAAAGGGGAATTATTAGTTATAATAATGATTGGCTTGGGGGGTATAGGTTTTACTATAATGGCAATACTAACAGAAGAGCTACATCCTTCATAACTATAACCTGTAACAATATATGAAGTGGATATATTAGGAGAAACGCTAATAATGTCATTATTGGCATTAGAACTCCAATAATAATGATGGGCCCCCGTAGCTGTAATAATAGCTGTATCACCTTGGCAAATAGTTGATGGTTGAGCATTAATGCTAATATTAGGTGGTTGATTTACAATGATAGAAATGCTATCTACATTAGAGCAATTGAAAGAATTAGTAGCAGTAGCGAAATAGGTTGTAGATATTTCTGGCATAATAGTTACCATAGGTTGCGAACCTAGATTATGAGACCATAAATATGAATCTCCACCAGTAGCAAAAATGATAGTAGTATCACCTTTGCATATAGAGTCTCTAGTCGCATAAATAGATATATTAGGTTTTGGATTTACAGTAATTGTAATGGTAGCTGTATTAGTGGCACCATTAGTACCAGTACCGGTTACTGTGTAAGTAGTTGTAGTCATAGGGGATACTGTTTTAGTATCACCACTACCAAGACTATGAGACCAATTATATGTACTTGCTCCACTAACATTAAGAGTAGTGCTTTGACCTTCGCATATTATATTATGATTAGAACTAAGAAATATTTGTGGTGGAGGGGCCTCACACGCTTCTATAATTTGTTGAGTATTAGTCCTTAATGTAGGTAATAAAGCATATAATGCGTTACCAGGGCAAGTAGTGCCACCAGGATTTACATCTCTATGACCACAAATACGCTTTAATGTTCTTGTTACATTATCTTGACATAATATACTAGCAGAGCTAGTGGGATCGAAACCTTTATGATCATACCACCAAGCCATAAATTGACAGCATTTATTGTTTTGTGCTGTCGTAGGAGCTGTACCAGAAGCATCTGAATTGCCTAAATAATTTAATCCTATCGATTTAGAATTTGCACTGCCAGCGTGCGCCGCCTTTACATCTTTATTAGGAAGACTCGGATTATATCTTCCCACATACATATTTCCAGATTTATCAAATAAATAGTTATATCCTATATCTGACCATCCATTTGTATTTACATGATAATTCCAATAACTACGCACTACTGCTGCGCCATCTGTGTATGAATCTGGTGAAGCTCCATGATGTATTACTGTATGAGTAGCTGATATGTATGTCGGGGTATATGTGGGATTTTTACACGCAGAGTATGACCCACACCACGTAGAGCGTGGTATCATTGTTGGTAATGCAGGGCAAGCCCTATCAGGCAATATTATACCTTCGCTATCATCTCTTATTATTGGTTGATTTAATTGTGGTGATAAATCCTGTAAAATTAAATATACCCCAGTACATATTACTCCATCAGGAATTTCATAATAAAATTCGATACTATCATGCACTCCCTCATCTAAACCAAATAACAAATCTGTTTGATACATCTGCCATCGAGTTTCATTGGGAGAAATGTATGCCTCATCTTCTTTCCACTCTGTCCAACCTTGTTTTGGTTTGTGTACCCTGTAATGAATTAAAATATCCTTCGGTGATATTTCCTGATCTATTTTCCATCCAAAAGCAAAGGATGTAAAAACTATTGGTGTCTTGATACTAATGATCTTACTTGGCGATAATAGATCATTATCTAATTGTACAATTTGTATATGATGGAGATCATTTTCCTCATCATATATTACTTCATTATATTGACCAAAACTCAATGAGGTCAAAAAAAATGTAATAATCAATAATGATATTTTCATGTTAATTATTTTACAAATTAAATACGAAATTACATAAATTTATATAAAAAGTCTAACTAATATTATATTTTTATATAATATTAGTTAGACAATTATGTTTAGTATTAAATTTCTTTTATTATTCTGATCACACCATCTAAATGATAAGATAGAATTGGCTAAAGCATTTTGAAGTTTTATATATTAATAAAAAAACTTCTTTATTATAAAAATTATAAAAAAGTTATGAAACCATCAAAAATTTTTATTCTTGTTTTTTATTAACTTTTTTAGGAGTGATTTCAAAGAGCAAATGATCCTTTGGTACAGTATCACCTTCTTTAACATAAATTTTTTTAATTATTCCATCAATAGGGGCCAGAACTTTATTATTCATTTTCATAGCCACTAAATCGCACAAGATATCACCTTTATTAATTTCATCTTTTACATTTACTCTTATTTTTTCTATTACTCCTGGAATAAATGCAAAGACTTGATTAGGATTTTTTTTAACAAAAGTTTTTCTTTTTTTGTATTTATCAGGTATAATAGTATAATAAGTGGCTTCATTAATGGTGATCTCTTCGAATTTTAATTTTTCGTTTTCTATATTTTGAATATTATTATCTTCTTTCATAATAAATGTTTTAGAATGGAGGGATGCCATGTTTTTTTTCTGGTATAATAACCGTTTTATTTGTAGATACTTTTAATGAATGAGTTATGTACATTCGAGTATCTTTAGGATCTATTACAGCATCTATATGACCATATGCTGCGGCTACATAAGGATTAGCAAATTTCATTCTATATTCTTCTACTTTCTTTTTTCTCATTTCTTCAGGGTCTTCGGCATCTTGAATTTCTTTTTTAAAAATAATATTAGCAGCCCCCTCTGGTCCCATAACGGCAATTTCAGCAGTAGGCCAAGCAAAAACGAAATCAGCTTGCAAATGTCTCGAACCCATAGCTATATAACCGCCACCATATGCTTTACGGAGAATTATAGTGATTTTAGGAACGGTAGCCTCACTGTAAGCATATAAAATCTTAGCACCGTGTCTGATTACTCCACTATGCTCTTGGTCTACTCCAGGCAAATATCCTGGTAAATCAACAAATGTAACTATAGGTATATTAAAAGCATCGCAAAAGCGAATAAACCTTGCGGCTTTGTCGCTACTATCTACATCTAGCACGCCAGCTAAATACAATGGTTGATTAGCTACTATACCTACTGTCATACCTTCTATTCTAGCAAAGCCTATTACTATATTAGGTGCAAAAAGTTCTTGTACTTCAAAAAAGAAACTAGCATCTGCTATAGCCTTTATAATATCTCTAACATCATAAGGTTCTTTTTCGTTATTAGGGAAAATTTTTGAGATTTTGTATTCTTTTGTATCAGGTTCTTCTGCTTCGAATATTTCAGGTTTTTGTGAATTATTCCATGGAATAAAGCCAAGTAAGGTTTTAATCTGTGTGAAACATTCAAATTCATTATAAGCAAAGAAATGTGCATTACCACTAATAGAGGCATGAGTACGAGCACCACCTAGTTCTTCCATTGATATTTCTTCACCTAAAACGGTTTTAATGACTTCTGGGCCAGTAATAAACATTTTAGAAATACCATCTACAACAAAAACAAAGTCTGTAAGAGCAGGAGAATATACTGCTCCGCCAGCACAAGGTCCTAAAATAACACTAATCTGAGGTATCACGCCAGATGAAATCGTATTTCTATAAAAAATTTCGCCATAACCAGCAAGGCTATTAACGCCTTCTTGGATACGCGCACCACCAGAGTCATTAATCCCAATCAATGGAACTTTCATCTTGAGGGCATGATCCATAATTTTTGTGATTTTTTTTGCATGCATATATCCCAAAGATCCACCTGCAACAGTAAAATCCTGAGCATAAATACATACTGGATGTCCATCAATAGTGCCAGTGCCAGTTACTACGCCGTCACCAGGCAAATATTTCTTGTCCATATCGAAATCTTTACCTGCATGCTCTACGAATAAATCATATTCGTGAAAAGAACCAGGATCTAATAAGGCTAATATACGTTCACGAGCTGTGAGTTTACCCATAGATACTTGTTTTTCGATGGCACTCATACCGCCACCTTGCTGAGCACTTAACATCCGTTTTTTTAATTCTCTTGTTTTTTGTCTTAATGACATAATTTTAATTTTTTTAAAATTAATTGAACTGCAAAGATAACTTTATTTTTTTAAATGTGATTTTTTTAATTGTTTTTGCATTAATTAATGATTTTGATATAAATTTTTTCACCTTTTTTCACACCTAATAGCTCACTTGCATTGAAACCTTTAATTCCCAATTCTAATAAATCTTGACTATTAAAAAAAGCAAAAATATTTTGTTCATTTACATCTATGTAACCCTTTGACAGCTTATATATTTTATAATGTCTAATTGACATTTGCCATTTATGATCCATCAAATTGATTTGAAAAAAATCATTAGTTATATTAGTAATAATATTACCAAAATTATCTATATGTATTACCTCGCCTATAACTATGCCATTATTGATAGAGGGCATAGGAAATAAATATGGTATTATTTCTTTTTCATCAGTTATTATTTTAGTCCATTGCTGTAGAGATTTTTTTTGATAAATATTAGAAATTGCAAATATAAAATAATCTAATTCATAAAACGACTGATATTTTATATTATCATTAGTGATTTTATAGATAGACAACTTATTGAAATATTTATGAATATAATAATATAAAATACCATTATTAGGAGCTATAAAATGATGGTTAAATCCATTAATATATAAAAAACCATTATCTGGAGATATATTAGAATTAATAGTAATCAAATGTATTGTATCATTTGGAAAATGATGCCAAGTAGCATTAAATAGATAATTAGCATCAATAAAATCATTAGGAGCTATATCATTAGAGATAACAATAACATTATGCAAAATATCGTTTTTTAATAATTCACCCATAAATATACTTAAATATGGGTTATTATTCCCCCAATCACTAATTAAAGTTATATTAATAGCCATTGCAGTTAACTAATTTTATTTGTAATTTTGCATTATTAAATTCAAAAATAAAAATATTTATTTTAATGAGTGAAAAATTTTTTGATTTGCATCTAGTAGATCATAGTGGATTATATGGAATAAAAGATTCAAACATTGAACTGATAAGGACCCTTTTTCCAAAACTAAAAATAATAGTAAGAGGAGACATGCTAAAAGTAATAGGAGAAGATGATGAAATAGAACTTTTTTATAATAGATTTCAGACATTACTAGAGCATTTTGATAAACAGGGCAAAATAGATGAAAATGATATTATGAATTTGATGCTTCACGATAAAAAAGAATTGCAATTAAATGATGACCTAAATGGAAAAGACTTAATTCTGTATGGACGTAATGGGGTACCTATAAAAGCTCGTAGTCCTAACCAAAAACTAATGTTAAGCTCTATCAATAAAAATGATATGTTATTTTGTATAGGTCCGGCTGGTACAGGTAAAACATATACTGCTGTAGCTATAGCGGTGAAATTTTTAAAGGATAAAAAAGTAAAAAAAATCATCTTAACTCGTCCAGCTGTGGAAGCAGGTGAAAACTTAGGATTTCTTCCAGGAGATTTGAAAGAAAAATTAGATCCATACATGCAACCATTATATGATGCCCTTAATGATATGTTACCTGCTGCTAAGTTAAATTCATATTTCGAAGATGGCACTATAGAAATAGCACCATTAGCTTTTATGCGTGGTAGAACATTAGAAAATGCATTTGTCATCTTAGATGAGGCTCAGAATGCTACACTAGGACAGATGAAGATGTTTTTAACTCGTATGGGAGAAAATTCTAAATTTATCGTTACTGGAGACGTAACACAAATAGACCTCCCACCACATCAAACTTCGGGCTTGTTACACACTTGTAAAATATTAAAAGATATCAAAGGTATCAATTTTATATTTCTAAATGAAACAGATGTAATGCGACACCCATTAGTATCTCAGATTATAAAAAAATTTGAGCAAAATCAAAAAAATAACGATTAAATATTATTTTCAATCTATTATTAATTATTTTTATTAAAAAAATTTTTTTAAGTAAAATTTACTAATTTTGTTATTTTAAATTTTATTATATAAAATTTATGATTTTTAGTATCAAGGAGTCGTATATATACATAATTTTAATTGTTTTTACTTTTTTATCAAGTATATTATTAAACTATCTTTTGCTCAATTATAGCAAAGTATTAAGAAAAGGCAAAATAATCAAAAATGGTGAAAGATGGTCAGATACTAAAACACCTACTATCGGAGGGACTACTTTTTTTATCATTTTTTTGCTATCTATAGTATTTTATGCTCAGTTTTCTCTTATATTAGGTTTAGATATTAGTATAAAAGAAGTGATTTTTTTAACTGTGGGTGCTAGTATAGCTTATTTACTAGGTCTTTATGATGATACATTTTATTTGAATCCTATCTTAAAGTTATTAATTCAATTATTAATAGCTTTTATATTAATATTTGGCGATATATATATAAAATTATTTAATGTAAATTTTTTTAATTATATCCTCACAGCAATATGGATAATAGGCATAATGAATGCTACTAATCTGCTAGATAATATGGATGGTACTACTAGTATAGCTATATTGGGGATAGCAGTTTCGATTTTAGTTTTATGTATATACAATAATGTAATTGAAAATATATTTTTAGCTTCATTATTAATGATTATAGGTATAATATTAGGTTTTTTGATATTTAATTGGCCAAAAGCTAAAATATATATGGGAGATAGCGGCAGTATGTTACTGGGTTATATATCAGCTATATGGGGCATCAAGTATATATGGAACTTAGGTAATTTGATCCCTAATATTTCTTACCATTGGGTAGTTCCATTTATTTTAATAGCAGTTATCTATTGTTTGCCTATTTTCGATACTACTATAACATTTTTGAAGAGATTGATTTATCGTCGTTCACCTTTATTAGGTGGCAAAGATCACACTACACATCATCTGATTTACCTAGGATTATCTAATTCACATGTACTTTTTTTGATGATGCTCATATCTATTTTAAACATAATAGTATCTTTTAATTTTATTAATCATATTGATCATCTGAATAGTTTTTTTTATTTAGGTATTTTTTTATATTTAATAATTATATTTGCATTTTTAGTGTATACATCATTTACAAATGTTGAAAAATCATATCCAAATGAAAAAATTAAAAGAGGGGCAATTAAATAATTTTTTAATTTTATTATTATTAATAAGTACAATTTTTTTATTTACTTTTTCAATAAAAAATAATAATAACAATAAATATTACGAATATTCACAAAAAAATTATAAAGTTTTTACTTTTGCTATTCCAGATACAGTTTACTTTGCTGGACAATTAATAGACCTTACCAATCCCTTTATACGAGAACGTGTAGAATCTGAGATATATAGTATAGCTTATTTTCATTCTCAATTTATAAAAACAGTGAAGCAAACAGAGAGGTATATGCCCTATATCGAACAAGAATTAAAAAATAAAGCAATGCCATCAGATTTAAAGTATATAGCTATCATAGAGAGCAATCTTATGCCTACTACATCCCCAGCTGGTGCTAAGGGAATTTGGCAATTTATGAAAGGTACTGCCACTAAATATGGATTAGAAGTAACAGATGATGTAGATGAGAGATTAAATTTCGAAAAATCTACTATTGCAGCTTTATCCTATTTACATGATTTATATAATATGTTTGGTGATTGGCTTTTAACTATAGCTGCTTATAATGCTGGTGAAAATTATATAAAAAACAAAATAACTCAACAATATACAAATAATTTTTGGGATTTAGTGATGAATGCCGAAACTGCACGATATATTTCTAGAGCTATAGCTACTAAGCTAATATATCAATCATTGAAAACTTATGGTTTTTATATACCAGTATTAGAGCTTTATCCTCCATATAAATATAAAGAAATAGCAATAGATACTTCTATAAAAGACTTACCGCTTTTTGCTAAACAGATGAATGTGTCTTATTATAATTTCAAAAAATTAAACCCTTGGCTGATAAGCGATAAGCTCTCTAATGCGGGGAATAAAAAATATATTATTCGCATTCCTGTGGATACTGTTTTTAAGATAACAAATAAATTAAATAATGACACAATAAAATTAATAGAAAGGATTTAATAAACTTAAAATTTAAAGTTTTTTTAACGTTAATATAGATAAATTTTAAATATTTTGCTTTTATAATTAAAAATACATCAAAAATATTTCTTATAATTTTATAAAAAACATAGATAAAATACCAGCTATAATATATATTTTCATTATATCACTGATATTTTTCCATTGAGATTTTTCCTTTGCTTTGAGAGTAAGTATCATGACATAGATACCAAAAGGGATTAATATGAACGCAAAGTAATACCCCATTATAATATATGCACTATTGAATAGTCTAATAGTTACATATATTAATTCTACCATAATAAAAATCAAGGAGGCTAATACAACCCATTTAGCAGTATTAATACCATATTTTATAGGAATGTTTTGACAGTTATATTCTTTGTCTCCATCTATATCTACAATGTCTTTTGCGACTTCTCTGGCAAAAGTTATAAAGAATGATAAAAGAGCATACGTGAAAATAAAAAAATTCATAGTTTTCCACATACTTATTGGTAATAGATGAGCATCAATACCATTAAATATTACTATTAACCATGGCAATAAAATGTTAAAGGCTGCCAATATACTTACTATTACATTACCAATGATAAGTTCTCGTTTAAATTTAGAACTATAAAACCAAAACATAGCTGCTACGAAAATATAGATAATAAATAGTTCACCATTTTTCCATACCAAACATTGGTAAAAACTAAGAATTATACCGAGAGAAGTAAGGATTATAAATGAATACAATCCTGTTTTATATGGCAGCTTATGATGAAGTATCAGCCTATTGGGTTTATTGATTTCATCCATACCATAATCATAATAATCATTTAGAGCATATCCACCTGCAGCCATCAAGATAAAAGCGAGTGAAATCAAGAAGTATTCTAATCCATTAATAGGCATAGCAGTACCATCAATAGCATAAAAATTTACTAAAATTTGGTTATAAACCAAATAAAAGATTAAACTAATTAATAATAGGTCTATCCACCTGATCAATTGAAAAAAGTTAGTAACTTTTTTTACCATTCTAAGCATTCTTTGTCCATCCATTTATTTTGCGCTTTTAAGATTTGTTCACCTATTTCTCTTACACAACCTTTACCGCCTTCGTATCTTGAAATATAATCAGCTACTTCTTTGATCTCTTGAGCTGCGTCAGCAGGGCATACAGATACTCCTGCATTTATCATAAGCTCATAATCTGGTATATCATCACCTATAAAAAGGATTTCATAGTCATTGATATTAAATTTTTTCTTTATTAATTCATATTCAGTCAATTTATTTACAATGCCTAAATGAATATTTTCTATGTTTAGCGATTTACATCGCCATCGAATAGAATCAGCATTACTACCGCTAATCATAATCACATTAAATCCTTTTTTTATTAATAATTGCAAGATATAACTATCTTTTACGTTACCAGCCCTTATTTCCCTACCATTTTCTACTATATACACCTTGCCATCTGTCAATACGCCATCATAATCTAAAATTATAGTTGTTATATTTTTTAATTTTTCTTTATAATTTTTCATTTAAATAATATTTTATTATTGCTTTGCTTATTACTTCATATATATCTGCACCTATTGGCAAATCTTTTTTTAATAATTCTAAATGTTTAGCTATGATTTCACTATCATTTCTTATAGCTGGTCCAGTCTGTACATCTGCAGGATGAAAATAATCTAACCTTTCGATAGTTTCCTTTATTAATGGTTTTAAAATTTCATAATGTAAATTATATTTTTCTAAGATATCATAAGAAATTACATAAAGAAAATTTGGAAAATTGGAAGATAAAACTCCTGTAACATGAAGAGCTATACGTTGATTTTGAGTGACTAAATAATAATTTTGATGAATCGAATCACATAAATTTGTTAATTGATTAATAGTAAATTGATCATTGGCTTCGATAGCAAAATTAATAAAAGGCACTGACAATGGTCTGCCTTTTCTAAATGTTTGAAAAGGATATAAAACCCCATAATGCCTATGTTTATTCAATACCTCTGCAGGCAATGTGCCAGAAGTGTGTACTACTATGCCATTATTAGTTTTAATTTTTTTGGACGTATCACTAACAAATTTTTCTTGACGTGTGATGATATAAAAATCAGCATTCTCTGGTATAGTATCAGAAAAAAAGAAATCATCTTTATCATTTGGTTTTGAAGTTACAACCATCAACTCTTCACAAACAGGTTTTAAAAATCTACTAAGATGCCATCCTACATTACCATAACCTATTAAGACTATTTTCATAATTTGAAAAATTTAGAAATATTACGTTCAGTTTCTCTTTTTTTTATAGCTTCCCTTTTATCATGTTCTTTTTTACCTCTTACTAAAGCTATTTCTAACTTTGCAATCCCTTTTTCATTGATATAAAGACGCAGAGGCACAATAGTAAGCCCAGATTCTTTTACTTTTGATTCTAATCTTCTCAATTGATGTTTATGTAATAGCAATTTTCTATCTCTTTTAGGTTCATGATTATTATATGTTCCATGTGAATACTCAGCTATATGCATATTTTTGACCCATAGCTCACCATCTTTAAATACACAATAAGCGTCAGATATAGAAGCTTTATTTTGTCTGATACTTTTTATTTCTGTACCAGTGAGTACTATTCCAGCTTCATATCTATCTAAAATAGTATATTCAAATTTAGCTTTTTTATTTACTATTTCTACTTTATTTGCCATATCTCATTTAAGAATACAAAGATAATTGTTTTTTAATAATATTATGAATAATTATAAACATTACTGAAATTTATTTAGCTATAAATCAAGTTTGAGTCTTGTTATAGAGTAATATTACATATTAATTTTTTGTTTTATCCTTTTTTACTAATTTTTATTAATTTTTTCAAATCTAAAATTTCAATTTCTTTCCCGCTAACACGAATTATATTATCTCTATTAAGAGATCTCAAAGAACGAATGACATTTTCTTTTGAGCAGCCAGCATATTCAGCCAATTCTTGTCTAGAAATAGATAAAGTAAAAGTATTGCTATGATAAACATTTCTAGCTAAAAACAATAAAATATCAGCTATGCGACCATTAATTTGTTTATGAGCCAAACTAATAACATTATAAATAGAATTTCTAAACATATCGGTAGATAATTTAGACAAGTTGATCATAAAATTTTTATTATTCATAGCAAGTATTTTCAATTTATTAAGATCTAATTGGCAACCCATCGAATCTTCTATAGCTACTATAGAAAAGATATTAATATCCTCATTCAATATATTTGCTAATCCTAGTAGTGAGGGAGCACTTACTATTGTTAAGATAAAATTTTTATTATTTTCATCAGTGAAATTAAATTTTACTATACCACTTTGCAAGAAAACTAAATTTAAAGATTTATCATCTTGTTTAAAAATAATATCGCCTTTAGAATAAGATTTTTGTATAGTACTTTCATATAAGAGATCAAAATCTTCTTTGCTCATCGATTGCAAACAAATAGATTTAAAAAGGCAATCTTTGCATATATCAAAAGTGTCTATCATATTATTTTTCATGTTAATTTTATAATATTATTTACAAAAATACAAGAAATAAATGATTCAAAATTGATATTATAAATTTTGTAAGCGTAAAATAAAAATCTTGTAAGTATGATTTTAATGTGAGAGATAATGTATAGTTGTAATGTATAAAAAATATTTTAAGGTGAGCAAAATGGGAGGGAATTTATGAAATTAATAAATGTTTAAGTTTTTCAAGTTTATATGTTAAATAATTTTTTTATTTTTGCAAAAATTTTAATTCATGAAAAAAATCGTAGAGAATACCAGTAAATATCTTGCTATGAGTAAGGAAGAGAATAAAGAATTCTTAGACAACCTTTTTTCTCTAATGAAAAAATTAGAAGCCGATGTAGTCGATTATCAAGGTCTGAAAATACTCAGTGCCCCACCACTATGCCCAGACTGTCGTAGCAATCACATCATTAAAAATGGCTTACAAAATGGGATGCAAAACTATCGCTGCAAAGACTGCGGCAGACAGTTTAGAGTTACCACTGGAACTTTTGTTTACAGGTTGCAAAAGAAAGAAAAAATGCTCGACTACATCAGATGTATGGTAGCAGGCAAAAGTCTCAGAGCATGCGCTAAAGAAGTGGGCATCAGCCTACCTACAAGCTTCGCTTGGCGACACAAGATATTAGCAGCTCTACAAAGTTTCGAAGATAAT
>LFSZ01000081.1:7324-17488 GCA_001512885.1 Rikenellaceae bacterium DTU001 | reverse complement strand
GTTCAGAAAAAAGAGAGCAATTTCTGAAGGCTAAAATGCCAAAGGATGGAGTCATGTGTAGCAGTAATAAAAAAGCATTCAAAAAGGTTAGAAGGAATGAAATCAAGCACAAGGAAATAGTAACTAGCAATAGGCAAAAGCGAGGTATATATAACCTAAGTACTGTCAAGAAAAAGGCTAGTGACTTCACCAATTGGATATATTTCAAATTTAGGGGTGTAGCTACCAAATACCTGCAAAACTACATTATGTGGTATGTAGTGATGGGTAAATACCTCACAGGCAAGACTGTAAGCAATACTGGGCGAATGCTCAATCTCGCATCCTCGGACAGGTGGGCGTGGTATCGGTATAGAGAGTTAGTAAAACTAACATATGTTGATTTTAACATATGTTAGTTTTCCGAATTGATTAATTTTTCGATTCTTTCATTCCAACCCCCCTCCCCCAACAAGCCCTTTTAATAAAAAAATTGTAATTTTGAAATTAATTTAAATTAAAATGTATAATAAAAATCATTTTGTTAATAGAGAATTAAGTTGGTTAGATTTCAATGAACGTGTATTACAAGAAGCTGAGAGCTTGGATAATCCATTAATAGAACGAATTCGTTTCTTGGGAATTTATTCAAATAACTTAGATGAATTTTATCGTGTACGTTATGCGACTTTAACTCGCTTAGTAAAAGTAAAAGGTAAAAAAAATAAATATTCAAAATATTTCAAGCCTCAAGAGATAATAGAAAAAATAAATATTAGAGTAAAAAAATTACAAGAACGACAAGATAATATTTTCGAAAATATAATAAAAGAACTCGAAAATCATCATATATACTTATTAAGAGAAACTGATATGACAGAGCAAATACATATTGATTTTATCACTAACTACTTTAATGAAATACTACGCCCAAATATTTACCCTATAATGTTGCATTCTTTGCGTCCTTATGGTGTCTTCAAAGATAGTTCAGTTTATCTAGCTGTACATATGCAATATTTATTAGGAACAAATAAAAATAAAAAAAAGGAAAATTTCGCTTTAATAGAGATACCTGATAGCATAGAACGTATAATAGTATTGCCTGAGATCAATGGTAGTAAATACATAATGTTTGTAGATGACATAGTTAGATATTTTTTATCAAAGATTTTTAAATTCCTCCATTATGATCATTTCACAGCTTATGCTTTAAAGATGACAAGAGACGCCGAATTGAATATAGATAATGATATATCAAAATCGTTAATGGAACTGATAGCAGAAAAAATAGACGAAAGAGAACGTGGAATTCCGGTACGTATGGTAGTAGATGAATGTATCCCAGATAAATTATTATCATTAGTATTGAAAAAATTTAATATAGATAAAAAAGCTACTATAGTAAAAGGTCAACGATATCATAATATGAGAGATTTAATGGAATTTCCTGACCTAGGATTAGAGAATCTCGTTTATCAACCTTTAGAAATGATACCTCACAAAACTTTTAGTCAGTCCAAGAGCTTATTAGAAACATTAAAAAAAAGAGATCAATTTATTAGTTTCCCGTATCAATCTTTTTACAATTTATTAGACATTTTACGTGAAGCTTCTATAGATCCTAAAGTGAAAAGTATCAAAATTACTATTTATAGAACTGGGAGAAATTCAAGTGTTATGAATGCTCTGATAAATGCCGCACGTAATGGTAAAAAAGTTACAGTATTCCTAGAATTACAAGCTAGATTTGATGAAGAAAATAATATATATTGGTCTAATTTATTACAAAAAGAAGGTATCAAAGTGATACATAGTGATCCTGGTATTAAAGTTCATTGTAAACTATTATTAATCAAAAGATTGGAAAATGAAAAATTGATTTATTATGCAGGATTAAATACCGGTAATTTTAATCTTTATACTTCAAAAGTTTATACCGATTTTATTATTTTAACTCGTGATTCTGTTATTGCCGAAGATGTTAATAATATTTTTGAATTATTAGAATTAAATTTTAAAATACCCGATTTTAATAAAATCATAGTCTCTCCTTTTTACATGAGAGATTTTGTACATCATCAGCTTGATAATTTGATTAATAGTTGTAATAATGGTTATCCTGCAAATGCTATAATAAAACTAAATCATATTGTAGATGAAGAAATAATAGAACATATCTATATGGCAGCAAAAATTGGTGTAAAATTTAATTTTATTATAAGAACAACCTGTTGTCTGAAGCCTATTTATCCTACAATAAAAATTCGTAGTATTGTAGGTAGATTTCTTGAGCATGCTAGAATTTTATATTTTGATTTTGCTAAAAATAAAGATGAACTATATTTATCTAGTGCTGACTGGATGCCACGTAATATGGATCATCGAATAGAAGTTACATATCCTATTTTAGATAAAAATATTAAACAAGTTTTAATAGATATTTTGCAATTACAATTAAAAGATAATGTAAAAGCAAGGCATGTAAATAATGAATTTAATAATCAGATAATTACTAATGATTATCAAACATTAAATTCTCAAATGGCAATTTATGAATATTTAAAACAATATTTTTTTAATTCTTAGAATTATGGAAACATATGCAGCTATTGATATAGGATCTAATGCTGCTAGGTTAAACATCAGCAGCACATATATAGTAAATAATAATGTTTTTTTACAAAAAATTTTATTACTTAGACTACCACTGAGATTAGGGGAAACTGTTTATGAAAAAAATATAATAACAAGTGAAAAACAAAAAAAATTGATAAAAACTATAAATATTTTTAAAGATCTACTAGATTATTATGAGATAAAAGAAGTAAGAGCTTATGCTACCAGTGCTATGCGTGAGGCAAAAAATAAAGAAAAAGTTATTAATGCAGTATTTAAAAAAACAAATATTTTTATCAAAGAAATTACTGGCCAGCAAGAAGCAAAAATTATAGCAAATTTATTAAAAAATTATGGTGAACCTCATCACACAAAATTATTAATAGACGTCGGTGGTGGAAGCACACAAATATCTATCTTTTATCCTGATGGATCTATGATAAATGATTCTTTTAAAATAGGCACTGTGAGAATGCTTAAAAATAATATAAAAGCAGTAGAATGGAACAAAATGATGGATTTTGTTCAAAAAAATACTAAAAAAGATAATTTATTTGTCATAGGTTCTGGTGGTAATATTAATTTTATAAAAAAACGTTTCGGATCTTATTATGACCCTTTTTTAGATTTATCATTATTAATAGACATTTATGAACAATTGCAAGCTTTTAGTATTGAAGAAAGAATAATTAATTATTCTCTAAATCCAGATAGAGCAGACGTAATAGTGCCAGCATTAATAATATACATAAAAATCTTACAAACTCTAAATATTGATAAAATAGCTTGCTATCAAGTAGGTCTTTCAGACGGGATAATTATGGAACAATTTTATGATAAACACCCAGAATTTATATTAAATAAATGACATTATTTATTTAATATAAATTTTTTCGTTGTAGTTTATACGCTAATCTGAGTTGAGCACCTCATATTATTATACCTTACTAATTATTTGTAAGTTATAATTATTTAATTTCTTCTTTTGAAAATTATACCCCTTTAATCAATTTATTAGATTTATCTAATTTACAAATAGTTTTACCTAATTATTTTTTAGGTTTTTTGGGAGGTTTATTTTTATTAGGATGATATTTATTTTTGTGCTTTTTATAATATTTATAGGGTGTATCTGTATCTAAATCTATAACAACGTAGTCGTATAAATTAATCGATATATGCCCAGGCAATACATTAGAAGATTTCCATACACCAGACTCTAAATAAAAATAAATACCTCGGTTTATATCATAATATATATTAAGGGATGGATAAAAACGATAATGATATTTAGCTCTCACTCCGTGTGCAGGGGCATGTGGCGGTGGCATGGGTTTGGTTTTAGTTTCTTTTACCTCTATTACACAACTACTAAATCCTATGAAAAGGACTACAACTAAAACAAAAACATTTAATTTTTTCATAATAAATTTATTTATTATTTATCAAAATTAATAAATAAATTTGTATTTAATTATAATGCCAATTACACTATTTTTTTTTAAAAATTATTTATTTTGTTATGTACAAAAAATATTTTATATAATTTTGTAAAAAAAAAATTTGTGCATACTATATATTTATCACTAGGCAGCAATCTCAATAATAGACAAGAAAACATATTTAAAGCCAAAGTCCTTATTAAAAAAAATATCGGTATTATCACAAAAGAAAGTTCTATATATTTATCAGAACCATGGGGCTATAGTTCGTCAAATAATTTTTTAAATCAATGTATAGCTATTAATACTCATTTGGAACCACTAGAGCTTTTAAGAGGATTGAAAAAAATAGAAACTATTTTAGGTAGAAAAAAACAGCCTAACAATATTTACATAGATAGGACTATCGACATTGATATACTTTTTTATGATAATATTTATTATAAATACTTGGATATACTTACTATACCACATCCACTTTTACATACACGTAGATTTGTTCTTTTACCTTTAGTAGAGATAGCTCCAAATTTTTTTCACCCGTTATTAAATCAAAGTATTAGTGAATTATTAAATAAATGCAAAGATAAGACATTAATACTCAATTTAGACCATATAAATTCATAGTTCGACGACATCTAAACAACAAAATGAAATATATTTGGGCTATATGATTAGTAAGTTTTACAATTTTTTTTTACCTTTGAAATAAATTTTGCTACACAATTTTATTAAAAAATTTAAAAGTTTTACAATTAATTATTATAAATTTGCAAAAAAATGAAAACAAAACAATTATTAAATCACGCATCTAAGTATACACTTTTCGCAGCAGCTATCATGGTAATATATTTATTATTAATGTGGATAGTAAATGCTAATATCTTGAAATTAAATCTTATTAGCTTTCTAATACAAGCTTTTGCTATAATATTTTTTAGTTTAAAAGCTATCGAAGTAGCAAGAGTAGAATATGGTGATGGCTATATAAGCTATTTCAATGCCTTTTTACTTTGTTTTATTATTTCCTTTTTTAGTTTACTGATTTTCCTATTAGTAAAATTATTAATATTTTACGTTATTGACCCAGGATATTTGAACAATTTAGTCAACTCGCTAATTGTAGAGTTAGAAATGCAAAAAGATATGATTCCAGAAAGTTTTCAGTCATTTGCTACTTCAGAAAATATAGCTTTAACGTATTCTTTTAAATATCAATTAGCTACTGCATTTAATTATCTGATAGAATCTGCTATTTTAGGTTTGATAATAGCAGGGTTTGCTAGAAAAAAACCATCAATTAATGAAAATTTTTAAATATACCATTTTTGTAACTTTAAATTATTTTCATTTTTTAGATTTAATAATTTTTTAATTATGGATATATCAGTTGTAATACCATTATATAATGAAGAAGAATCATTAGCAGAGCTCACTGAATGGATTAGAAGGGTGATGAGAGAAAACAATTTCTCTTACGAAATTATTTTCGTAGATGATGGTAGCGTTGATGGCTCATGGGACGAAATTATAAAATTATCTGAAAACAACAATGATATAAAAGCTATTAGATTTAGACGAAATTTTGGTAAATCAGCGGCTCTACATGTAGGATTTCAACAAGTTGAAGGAGATGTTGTGATTACCATGGATGCTGATTTGCAAGATAGTCCAGATGAGATCCCAGAGTTATATAGAATGATAAAAGAAGATGGTTACGATCTGGTCTCTGGCTGGAAAAAGAAACGTTATGATCCATTGACTAAAACAATACCTACTAAAATATTTAATTGGGGTACTCGAGTAGTCTCAGGAATCAAATTGCATGACTTTAACTGTGGATTAAAAGCTTACAAGCATGATGTAGTTAAAAGTATAGAAATTTATGGAGAGATGCATAGATATATCCCTATTATAGCTAAATGGGCTGGATTTAATAAAATAGGAGAAAAAATAGTACATCATTACCCTCGTAAGTATGGAACTACTAAATTTGGTATGTCTCGATTTATACGTGGTCCATTAGATTTACTTACAATTTCTTTTGTTACAAAATTTGGAAAAAGACCTATGCATTTTTTCGGTACTATTGGATTAGTTTTATTTATCATTGGTTTTATCATTGGTTTATATTTAGCTATTGCTAAAATAATGTTTCAACAGTATAAGATGACCGAAAGACCTCTCTTTTATTTAGGTATTTTATTTATGATACTAGGTACTATGCTTTTTATAGGTGGATTTTTAGCTGAATTAATACAAAGAGCTAATCCAGATAAAAATAAATATGATATCAAAGAAGAAATAAATACACTTTAAAAAAAATAATATAAAATTTTATGAATAAAAATTGGGAACGGGTGGCTATGGTAGGCTTAGCTTTTCCGTTTAAAGGTGGAATGGCAGCTCTAAAAAATAAATTAGCAATAGAATTACAAAAAACAGGTAAAGATGTTGAAATTTTTGGATTCAAAAAATTATATCCTTATTTTATTTTTAGAAAAGAAGAAAAAATTACTGATAAAGCTCAAATAGAAGATTTTTATAATAAATATCAATTAAAAATTCATAATTTTTTAAAATCTTGGAATCCCAATACTTGGCGTTTCACTGCTAAATTGATTTCATCTCGAAAGCCAGATATTGTTATTTATCAATATTGGGTCGCTTTTTTAGCTGTTGTATATGGAAAAATTGCTAAATATATTAAAAAGAATAATAGCAACATTGTAGAAATAGCTATCGTTAATAGTATTTATGGCAAACATAAAAAAATTCAAAAAATATTTTTTAAATATTTTTCAAGATATATCGATGGATTTATTTTTTTATCAGAAAAGGTAGCTCATGAATTTAATGAACTAAATATTAATAAACCATATCTCATAGTCCATCATCCATTATATGATCAATATGGCGAGCTGATACCTAAAGAAAAAGCTCTAAATATATTGAATCTACCACAAAAAATATTTATCGACAATGAGCCGGTAAATATTAAATATATTTTATTTTTTGGCCAAATAAAAGAGTATAAAGGATTAGATTTATTGCTCCAAGCCCTCGCAAATACAGATCCTTCAATACATCTAATAGTAGCTGGAGATTTCTTTCAATCAGAGAATGTCTTTAAAGATATTATAGACAAATTAAATTTAAAAGATAGAGTGGCGATTTTTGACAAATACATCCCTGATAGCGAGGTACCTGTATTTTTTTCAGCAGCAGATCTAGTAGTAATGCCTTATAAAGTTGTCAAACAGAGTGGTATTACTCGAATCGCTCTCAGATATAATAAACCATTTATAACTACAGATACCGATATTTTAGATATTATAGCTGATAAAGTTTGCGATACTGATTTTATTATTACTACCGATCCTATGGAAATTTCTAAAGCAATAAATACGTTCTTTAGTGATAATCCTGAAGATAAAATTAAAGCAAAAAAATGGGTACAAGCTCAAAATATTTTAGCAAATATTTTATCTTGGGAAAAAATGATCACAGCCATAGACGAATTATACAAATTAAATAACAAAAACGTTTTTTTATAAAGTTTGTTTTTACAATAAGTTTATTATTCCTGACTTCGACAATGCATCTAAATACATATTTTTTATTAATTTTGCATAAAATTAAATTTAAATGGAAAAAATACCATACAGAGTAAAGGACATCTCTTTAGCCGATTGGGGACGACGCGAAATAGAGCTAGCAGAAAAAGAGATGCCTGGATTAATGCAATTGAGAGAAAAATATAGTAAAGATAAACCATTAAGTGGTGCTCGAATCTCTGGTTCATTGCACATGACTATTGAAACAGCAGTACTTATAGAAACATTGGTACAATTAGGTGCACAGGTAAGGTGGGCTAGCTGTAATATTTTCTCTACTCAGGACCATGCTGCCGCTGCTATTGCTAAAGCTGGCGTAAATGTATATGCTTGGAAAGGTGAAACACTCCACGAATATTGGTGGTCTACAGCACAAGCTCTCAATCATAATGGTTTAGGGGCCCATTTAATTGTGGATGATGGCGGTGATGCTACTCTAATGGTACACCTCGGTTATAAAGTGGAAGAAAATCCTTCTATACTCAAAAATAAACCCTCTTCTAAAGATCAACAAGCTCTATATGATATTTTGGAAGAAATATATAATGAAGATGCTAATTTTTGGCATAAAACAGTGAAAGATCTTAAAGGTATTTCTGAAGAAACCACTACAGGTGTTCATAGATTATATCAATTAAATGAACGTGGCGAGCTATTAGTACCGGCTATAAATGTAAATGATAGCGTTACAAAATCTAAATTTGATAATATTTATGGTTGCAGAGAATCTCTGCTAGATGGTATTAAAAGAGCCACAGATCGTATGATAGCTGGCAAAACAGCTATAGTTTGTGGTTATGGCGAGGTAGGCAAAGGTTCTGCGCAAGCTCTTAGAGGCGTAGGTGCTAGAGTATTAATCAGTGAGATAGATCCTATTTGTGCTCTGCAAGCTGCTATGGAAGGCTACGAGGTTACTACGGTAGAAGATGCTCTTAGTGAAGCCACAATTTTCGTTACCGCTACTGGTAACAAAGATGTAATACGCATAGAACACATGACAAAAATGAAAGATAATAGCATCATCTGCAATATTGGACATTTTGACAATGAAATCCAAGTTGATGAATTGCAAAATTACCCAGGCATTATTCATACAAACATTAAACCTCAAGTAGATAAATATACTTTCCCAGATGCCAACTCTGTAATACTATTAGCCGAAGGACGTTTGGTAAACTTAGGTTGTGCTACTGGGCATCCATCATTTGTAATGAGTATTTCTTTTTCTAATCAGGTACTAGCTCAATTAGATCTATGGCAAAAAGATTATAAAGTAGGAGTTTATCGGTTACCTAAATATCTAGACGAGGAAGTTGCTAGATTGCATCTGCCATTTTTAGGTGTCAAACTTACTAAATTGACAGAGGATCAAGCTGAATATATTGGTGTACCTATTGATGGACCTTATAAGTCAGAGCATTACAGATATTGAAAAATATCAACAGATGATCTATAAATATTTGATAGTTTAAATATCTTTTACTTTTTTCCTTATTAATAATTACATTTATTACATGAATTTAGAATTTTTTTTATTTTGTTAATTATATTTGGTACTTATTTAATAACTTTTGATGTAATCTTTTAAAAAAATTATAATTTTATCGCCAGATTTTGTTTAATTGCTCATAAACATTAAAAACTATTGGACATACTAAATGTTTTTCTATTATCATTATCAGTCTCCATGCGAAATTATCCGTTTGCAAATACGGATTTCTACAGAGCGTCGCGGACGATGATCATAATATATGCATTTATTTTCTTTTAATAAATGACCTAAATTCCTAATTTTCATCTTCTCTTTCTTTTGATAGTTGCTTGATTTTATTGAGATCTGAGATCATAAATGAAATTTTTTCACAACTCTATTATTTTATCTATCTCATTCATCAGATTTATTGTTTCTCCTATTATTTCTGTGATTTGCAAAAACTGCATTATTGATTCACTATCCAATTTTAGTTTTGCTCTACTTTTTAGCCATTTATCTAGCACTTGATACCCACCAATGTAAAAACACCAGATATCTTCGGGTATACCATCAAAGTATTGGACCTTATTAATCCATATTTTCCCGTTATCATATTTCACTTTTTCTACTATACCAGAACCAGGGATATCAAATTTAACTCGAGTAGGCAAATTACATTTCATCAAATGTAGTTCTGTAAGGCTTTTTCCAATTTCAGATAATTTTTGAAATGTCTCATAATCATCTACAAAAGGTATTCTAGGAAAATCATATTGTAAAAATTCAGCATATTTTTCTCTGTAAGATGGTGAATGTAGCACTGCGTAGATGTAATAAAAAATTTCTTCTGGTGTCAGGGTTTTGCCATATTTTTCTGTAATAAATTTCAAAAAATCAGGACTAAAGTTGGGCTTTTTTGATGCATAATCAGCATGTTTTTCAAAAACCATCATAGTTTTTAGATTAGATTTTTGAGGAATAGTTTTATTATACAAATACAATGGTAAAACATAGCAAATTTCACTAGTTTTAT
>LFSZ01000081.1:0-7291 GCA_001512885.1 Rikenellaceae bacterium DTU001 | reverse complement strand
ATATCTAGCTCCTTCTAGCATTATTGGATTATAATATATTTCTCTTATGTCAAAAGGTCGATAATATATTTTGGTAAAATACTGATCCCATTTAGCATCATCAATCAATTTTTTCCTTGCTTTCGACAATTTCCAACCATGAGTATCTTTTAATTTATAAATATTTCTAATTTCTAAATCGCTTATTGATTTATCTCTTAATTTTGCTATTCTTTTATGTAAAGCATCCTTATTAAAATCAATGATAAAATCGTCTTTTGCTGTTACTATACCAGTCGAATACAAAGGAAAAATATCCGTAATCTTCCAAAACTTATTATATTTCTCCTCTAATGATGTATTTTTAGGTACAAAAAAATAATTTGGAGAAACGGGATTTATTTCCTTCCATTCTACATTTTTTATTGTATGACTATCCAACCATTTATATTTATCTTCTCTTAGCCCCCACAGGTCTGCATAAAACACTTTTTTGTCATTATATTTTTTTGTTTTAATGAATATGCTTATAGCAACCCCTTGCTGAATATCAAAAACATTTTCATCATCATAGCTTCCTCTGCGACTACTTCCATGTAGATTTAATAAATAAATTCTATCAAAACTCTCTAAAAGTGATTGTCTCATACCTCTGAATGTAGGATTGTCTATATAGCTATGATTTGTGATAAAACCCACTACTCCTTCTCCATTTTGATCTATTTTCCATTGAGCAAATCTTATAAATTTAACGTAATCGTCTTGAAGCCACTTAGGATTTTTTTCACCTAATGGCTTACCATCTACCTTATAATATCCATCATCCTTACTACCATCAGCCCTTGTGTAACCTTTTTTTAATAAATCATCTATCCATTTACCTTTATTAGCTGATATACCTGCATAAGGAGGATTGCCTATGATTGCTAAGATTTTTTCATCAAATTTTACTTTATTTGCAGCTTTATTTTCTTCTGTTATTTCTCTTAAAAATGGTATCTCACTAGGTAACTCTGCAGGCTCTAATGTATTAGTTAAATAAATTTGTATCCTTTCATTATCCTGAAGGTCATATTTCCATTTTTTTAATAAATCTGTAAGATTGAGATGTGAAATAACATAAGGTGTAATGAGCAATTCGAAACCATAGAAATGCTTTAATAGATGATTTTTTATTTTATCCTCTATCATACCACTAAGTCCTTGTTTTTTAAGTTCATTCAGTACTACTAAATATGCAATCCAAAAAAATGTACCAGTACCGGCAGCAGGATCCAATACATTTACACTATCATCTGCTAATCCAAATTGCTTATCAAAATATTCTTTTAGAATAATATGTACTGAATTTACAATAAAATTGACTACTGGGCGAGGTGTATAATATACGCCTAATTGCTTTCGGCGCTCAGGCTCATAATAATTTAAAAAATCTTCGTAGAAATAAATAATGGGTTCTTTATCTTTTTTACCACGTTCATCTATATTAGACAGTATTTTATCAAGGTCAGAAACATTCAATATGTCTAATATATCATCCACTATCCAAGCGATATTTGATGGAAATTCATCACCAGAAATATTAGAAAATATTCGCCTAATGATTCCAACACTTTTGGGTATATACGATGCTGCTGAATCTCGATTTAATGTAGTTTTGTAGTTCTTTTTTGCCATAAAAAGTCCATAAGTTACAGTCTGAGCATAGGCATCAGCACAATCTTCTATATTTATATCATTGATTAACTCTTTAATACCTTGATAAAAGTCGTAAATAGATGATGGAGAATTACTATTTTTTAGGTCATCTTTTAATTGCTCTATAGCACTATCTTTTAATAATATTGCTTTTTTAGATAGTTGCATTGCTAATTCCTCAGCAGTAGATATGGTAGGTAACTGATAATCAAAAAAATCACTTATCAATTGGGCAAATTGCTCTACTTTTTCATTAGAAATTGAATTTTTCGACTTATTTAGGTCCTCAAGTGTAAGTAAATCTACATTCAAAACATTTTGTTTATTTCTAATTAATATAAATTGCAGATAATTAGTCAATATCAGGTTGTCGATAGCATCAATATATTTTTTTAATTGCTCAGTTTCTAAGATTTCATCTAGATTGGCATTCAAATCTTTGGTTTCTATAAAACCTATTTTTCTATTATCATTATAAGCCTTGAAGTCAGGAGCACCAAGTCCAGTAGTTCTTTTAGGCTCTTGTATTAGTTGATAATTTTTATTTATATTTTTAATAAAATTTTCGAAAGGTGTTCTATAAGTCCATTCTGTATAATCACCAGTATGGTAAATATTTTTAATTTCTTCGAAATAATGATTTATTTCTTTTTTTATTAAATTTTTATCTATCATTAAAAAAATATTAGATAGCAAAAATAATAAAAAATCAGAATTATGAGAGAAGGACTATAGTATGTTTGATTTTTTGACAAAATATAAGGGCTATTATTAAAAAATTAATCTACTTTATAACCTGATTTTTGATATTAGCATAGACTAATATCTGTTTCAGTTATTTATTATCAGGTAGACGATTTCTAAGCATAAATAAATATTCACGCTGAAGCCAACCAGTTTTTTGACTAGGAGTTAAAACTTTTTCCCAATTTCCAAGTGATTCTAGACATTTTACTTCAGTACCTTCATTTACAATAGCTACAGCAATAGAAAGAGAATCTGGACTGCTACGCAAATTAGTAGATGGTACAGAAATGATAGCTGATTTAGAATTATAAATATTAATATTTTGATAAATAAAGCTACTAATAAAATAAATAAAACAAATAGAAAGGACGACTAATATCCAGAATATACCACCACGACTACTATATTTTTTTCTAAAAATAAAAATTAGAATTAATATTCCGATTAAGATAAATACTACCCAGGAGATCCAGAATAATGTATTATAAGGTATGGCAGTAAAAAACTTATTAAAAAAGGCTGTTACCCCCATAGGTTGAGGCAAAAGTTGAGCATATCCTTTATTAACCAATAAATTAAGATTTTCCTGCGCATTTACATTATACCGCGATAACAATAGAGATTTTTTATAAAACCAAATAGCTTTTGACAAATCTCCCATTCTATAAGAAGCATTACCGAGGTTATAATAAATATCATCATTAATATATCCATTTTCTACAATAGATTCCCATATTTGACATGCAATATAGAAGTCTTGAGCATTATAAGCACTATCAGCTTTTTTCAACAAATTATTTATCCTATTATTAGCATAAATAGACGAAGCTGAAAAAATCAAAACAATAAAAAGAGCAAGTTTTATCTTTTTCATATTTCAAATCTTTTTTCTAATAAATTCATACGCACGTTTATAAAATTTTTCTAAATTATCATTAGTATCAGTAGGAGCATATGCATACATTTGACATTCTTTTATAAAACTAAGTAACTCCTCTATAATAGATTCGTCAATATTATGATTTATCATAACCTCACGTGCAGAGTCAATATTTAGATTAGATAACGGTATCAAATATTTATCTGAGATAAATTGCCATAAAGCTAAAAGTAATTGATCGAAAAATAATTTAGCATTATTTTCTTTCATATATTTATGAGCAGTTTTTAGACGTTTACGAGCTTCTCTATCAGCTCTTTTTTGTTTTTGCAAAGTAAAATCTGTAAGGATTTTTAGACGTTTTCTATAAAAAATAGAAATAATAATCATTATCAATAAAGGAATAAAAAACATCAAAATGACAAACAAATTATTATGAGGCAATTTATTGAAAATAGTGAGATTTTTAATTGGATTTATATATTGAATATCATCTTTTAAGTTGACAATAGTAGCTTGTGCACCTTTGCTACCAACAGCATCAAACACTTGAATATTTAATTCAGGTGTATTGACAGTTATATATTTTTTCAGTGTAGGAGAGAAATATGAGAATTCTACAGATGGAATAGTGTAATTGCCTGCTTTGAGTGGAGTAATGATATATTTAAATGTACGAGATCCAGCGATACCTTTAGAGGTTTTAGAAAAAGCATCTTTAATTTCTGGCTCGAAGACTTGAAAATTTTCGGGTAAATTCAATTCAGGGGCACTCAGTAGTGGCAAATTTCCCGTACCAGAAATTTTTAGATTATAAATTATACTTTCACCTGCAAAGCATCTATCATTATCTAAAAAAGCATCAATTTTAAAATTACCCACCGCATCAGAAAAACTTTCTGGAGCACCTTTGGGTAATGGTTTAACATTTATTACTACGGGATTACTTTTAAGAGTAATTTTTTGTGGTTGACTAATGACAGAAGGACCGAGTAAATTAAAAGGATCAAAATTAAAAGGATCTTTAAAAAAATCTCCAAATAAATCAAAAGGGTCTTTATGAGCTACGTGTCTCACAATAATAGCTTCTACCTCGAGCGGATCTACTTTTAGCTTTCCTATCTCTTGTGGATAAAGGGCGATACTCCGTATATGAGCTACTATATATCGTTTACCATTAATTACTTTTTCGGTAGTTTTCACATTAGCTGTATTATCGAGTAAATTTTCGCTCCAAAAACCTTTAAAAGAAGGAGTTTTATTAATGCCAAACTGTCTTACATCTACACGAGTATAAATATAATAATCAAGGATAATTGGTTCTCCTAAATATACATTGGACTTACTAACCTCTGCTTTCAAAAAGATTTCATCGTCTACTACAGGATTAGTTAGTTTAGATCTATCTGTGTCAGGTTTGTTAGATTTTGATTGTGTAGGTGGAGGAGGAGCTGATGCAGTAGTAGGCGATCCAGATGGCGTAACATTGATAGTAATACTATTACTTTCTAGCCAATCGTTACCTACTAAAACTTTAGCAGGTCCAATAGTATACTTACCAGTACTAGTTGGTAAAAGTGTAAAAACCCATTTTTGAGAACCACTACCATCTTGTACAACTTTATTATTAATTATGACCGTCATACCACCACCAGAATAGCTCTGCTGGCTAATAACTCTAAATGGTTCGAAATCTGGTCTAATAAACCTATCAGCTTTAGCACCTTTCAATTCATATACTACATCAAAAGATTGATTTAATGGTACAGAAGTATATTCGGTGGTAGCAATAAATGTTTGCCCCCAAATACAATTTGATATAAAAAGAAATATAAAGCAAGATAACAAATTAATTTTTTTCATCATTACCAATCTTTTTCAATAACTATTTTTGATTTTTTATTTAATGTTTCGCGTAATTGTTTTTGAGTTTCTAGTTCTTTTTGCTGCATAGCTTTTAGTAGTTGATCTATTTCGTCTTTATTCATCGATCTTTGTGATTGTTGATCTTGTTGTTGATCTTGTTGTTGATCTTGTTGTTGATCCTGTTGTTGATCTTGATTATTTGATTGATCTTGTTTGTCATTATTTTTGTCATTATCATTATCTTCATTTTTACCATTATCTTTACGTTGATTGTCTTGATTTTGTTGTTGCATCATTTTCCAAGCATAATTTAGATTGTATATAGCATCACTATCGATAGGATTTAGCTTGAGAGCTTTTATATATTGTTCTATAGCTTTATCATATTGTTTTTGTTCTAAAAACACATTTCCGATATTATAATAAATTTTACTTTTAGCAATTAAATTTCCATCATCTACATAATTTAAAGTATTTTGATATTCTTTGATAGCCAAATCATATTTTTTTTGCTTAAATAAAGCATTAGCTAGATTAAAATTAGCTTGATATTTGTGATCAGAAGGCAATAATAATCCTTTTCTATATAGCTCTTCAGCTTCTTGAAATTTACCTTGCTGATAAGCTAAATTTCCTTTATAAAAATACGATTCGCCTTTTATATTTTTCTCATTTTGAGACAATATAAAACTTGGTAATAAAAACAAAAATAAACATAAAACCCATGCTCTCATAAATCAATATTTTTATTAATAAATCTTTGAAAATTGAACTGCCATTTATCTTTATGTTCAGACATCAAAAAATCTATCAAAAGTAAAACAAAAGCGGGAATCAAAAACCATAAATAAACAGATTGATATTGTCCAATATATACTTCTACTCCTTTTTCATATTGGTATTTTTTAATTTCATCAAATAATATTTCATGAGCTCTATTTAGGTTTTGTTGGTCAATTAGTATACCATTGGTAGCTGTAGCTATAGAACTAAGCAGCATGATATTTGGCCTGGTAATTACCAAGTCGCCATTTCTATCCCTTTTATAACCAATGATATCGCTATTTTGCTTTAACGGTATGGGAGCACCCTCAGGAGTACCTAAAGCAACAACATATATAGGAATTTTGCTATCTGCATATCTTTTTAGTATATCATGAGGGTCTTCTTCGAAATTTTCTCCATCGCTAAACACAATAACAAAGGGTTTTTTTACTCTAGAACGCTCGATAGCATAAAAAGTAGTAGTAAGTGCTTTATTAATATTAGTACCTTGAGGTTGTATCAAAAGTGGATCAGCCTCAGATATCATCATCGAAGCCATACCTAGATCTATAGTTAATGGTAAATAAACAAATGCATCACCCGCAAACAATACAACTCCTACTCTATCTGAACCAAATTTGAGCAATAATGTTTTGATTATTTGTTTGGCTTTTTCTAATCTATTAGGCTTTATATCTTCAGCTAACATAGAATTACTTATATCCAATACAATAAATACATCTGCTCCTTCTTTTTTAGTAGATGAGACAGTCTTTTTAGGTTCTAATGGATTCATCAAAGTAATAACAATGAGTACATAAGAAATTAAAAAAAATATAAATTTAGTAATTACTTTATTTAGAGCAAAATTATTAGAAATTTGTCTGAAATTATCTATACTAAAATAGGTATTGATCCATTTTTTTCTTTTATGATAAAAAATAATAAAAATAATTAAAAATAATGGTATAGCTATAAACAATAGAGCTCTATTAGGATAAACAAACTTATACATACACCTTTTTTAAAAAAAAAAAAACTTAATACCGTTTTTTTTAATTTGTAAAAATAAAAATTTTTTTTAAAAGTATTTTATTAAAAACGTTATTAAGATTAAATTATTATAAATAAAAAGCAACTACAAATCAGAAAAAGCAAAAATGATACCATATTAATTAATCTTAAATTGCAAAGTAAATTTCCATCTCCCAATATAAAATAATAAAACGAATAAACCCTTTCGCTCCATGGCTTTATTGTTTAATAAATTCGAGATTCGATCATTTGCAATCAAACATTAAATCTAATATGCAAAATATCACCATCTTTAACAACATAATTTTTGCCTTCTAATCT
>LFSZ01000079.1:1259-13601 GCA_001512885.1 Rikenellaceae bacterium DTU001 | reverse complement strand
AATCACACATAAATACTTGACAAGTGAGATAGAATCAGACATTGGTCGGCTTTTAAACCTTGCATCCTCGGATAGATGGGCATGGGATGAGTATTGGCGGCTAGTAAATACGAAATATAGATAAACTACTTCAAGTAAAACAATGATTTGTTTCTAGATCCCTTTCGATTCCCTTTTTCTAGATAGAATATAGATATTATTTTTTTAGTAGGTTTAAGTCAATAACATTGGATATGATTACATTATTATTTAATTTGTTTTCATAAATCATTAAATAATTATCAAATAGCACAATCTTTTAAAAAAATATATTATTAATATATTTCAAAATTTAAATTATATTTGCATGTATATTAAAAATATTTTATGCGTCAATATTTAGATTTATTACAATATATCTTAGATAATGGCATCCAAAAAAGTGATCGTACTGGTGTCGGTACTCTAAGTGTATTTGGATATCAGATGCGTTTTGATTTGCAAAAAGGATTCCCATTAGTTACTACTAAAAAACTTCATTTGCGAAGTATTATTTATGAGCTTTTGTGGTTTATTCGTGGTGATACTAATATTAAATATTTACATGATAATAAAGTAACTATATGGGATGAATGGGCTGATGAGACTGGCGATCTAGGCCCCATCTATGGCAAGCAATGGCGTAGTTGGGAAGGTAAAAATAATAGAGTGGTTGATCAGCTAGAATGGGTGATAAATGAGATCAAAAAAAATCCTAATAGCAGACGCTTGATAGTATGTGCATGGAATGTTGTCGAAATACCAGAAATGAAATTACCTCCGTGCCATGTTTTGTTTCAATTCTATGTAAATAATGATCGTTTATCTTGTCAACTGTATCAACGTAGTGCTGATGTTTTTTTAGGAGTACCTTTTAATATAGCATCTTATTCTTTGCTTACACATATGATAGCTCAGGTTACAGGATTGGAAGTAGGTGAATTTATTCATACTTTTGGCGATGTTCATTTATATTTGAATCATGTAGAGCAGGCTAAATTACAGCTTACTCGTGAGCCATTCCCCCTGCCATATTTAAAAATTAATACAGAAATTAAAAATATTGATGATTTTAAATTTGAAGATATCGAAATCGTTAATTATCTATCACATCCTCCTATTAAAGCTGAGGTAGCAGTATAGATAGGCATTGAAGAAGAAAAAAATTAAAAGAAAATGTAAAAATTAGTGCATTTAAATATTTTAAATTTAAAAATCGATTTATGGAAAATTTATCAAAAGAATTAATTCAAAAATTATCTAAATATAAATGGTCTATTATAGTAGCTCATGATCTCAATTTGTGTATTGGCAAAGATAATTCTATGCCCTGGCATATCTCATCTGATCTTAAAAGATTTAAACAGATCACAATAGGGCATCCTATCATAATGGGTAGAAATACTTATATTTCGCTTCCTACAAAACCTCTTCCAGGTAGACTCAATATTGTATTGTCTAGATCTTTGAAATTACAAAAGGATAATTTGATTTCTTATTCATCATGGCAAGATTTATCAAAAAATCTAAATGATAATGAGGAATATTTCATAATAGGTGGTTCTACTGTTTTCCAACAAGCATTACCATTTGTTTCTAAATTATATTTGACAATTATTCACGATATTTTTCCTTGTGATACTTTTTTTCCTGATTATAACTCATTGATAAAAACTTGGAATAAAATAGAACACTCTGTAGATATCAAAGAAAATAATTTAGTATTTCATTATGAGACATGGCAAAAATCAATTTTATCAGAATTAAAATAAAAAATCAATTTTTTTTTTAACATTCAAATTCTATTATCTATTTCAAATATTTTTGATTTTTATTAATTTTGATGGTATTAGCAATAAATTACATTTAAAATCAGAAATAATTATAGATTTATACATATAGATTACCTGATATGAGTATTTTTCAAATTAAATAATTGGTTCTTTAAAATAATATTTTATAAATTTGTTTTTTAAAGTAATAAATCCTAAAAATTTTTTTTAATGAAATTTGTAAGAAGTATTTATTTTATTTTATTTTGTCTAATATTATCAAGTTGCAAAATTATGAATAAAGCAGATTGGATATTTTATGATGGTAATATTTATACAGTAAATGATAGTTTCGAAAAAGTAGAAGCTATAGTGATAAAAGATGATAAAATAGTAGATGTAGGCGATTCGGATACATTATTAAAGAGATGGAATTCAAAAGAAAAAATAAATCTAAAAGGATTTACCATAATACCTGGCATAATAGATGCACATTGCCATTTAATATCATATAGTACTGAAATGGAGCCGATAGATCTAACTGGTGTACGTGGTGTAGATGAGATGATAGAAAGAATTCAAATCTATAAAAAACAGCACCCAGATGTTACATTTATTTATGGTAGAGGCTGGGATCAAAATTTATTTCCAAATATGCAGATGCCCAATAATAAATTACTAAATATTTATTTTCCAGACATACCTGTATATCTTAAAAGAGTAGACGCTCATGCTGCATTAGCAAATGATGCAGCTCTCAAATTAGCAAATATAAATGTAGATACTAAAGTAGAAAATGGCATTATAGAAGTAAAAAATGAAGAATTGACTGGAATATTGATAGACAAGGCTATGGAATTAGTAGAAAGTCATATACCTCATTTGCCTAAGAGTGCAAAAATCTCTTCTTTACTTAAACTTCAAGAGCAGGCATTGTCTTATGGTATCACTGCGATAAATGAAGCCGGCATTAATAGCGAAGATATTTATCTTTTAGATTCATTACAAAGTGAGGACAAATGGGTGCTGAGAGTTTTTGGGATGTTAACTCCAAATGATGATAATATCGAAAACATATTAAAAAATGGAGTTTATAAAAACAATAAAATTATTGTAAACTCTGTAAAATTATATGCTGATGGTGCCTTAGGTAGTCGTAGCGCATATTTATACGAGCCTTATTCAGATGACCATAATAACCGAGGTTTATTATTATTTGATGAATACAATTTTAATTATATTGCTGAGCTTTGTATCAAATATAAATATCAGATAGCTACACATGCTATAGGTGATGCTGCTGTAGGAACAATATTAGATTGGTATAGTAAATATTTAACGCCTGAAAATGATTTACGCTGGCGTATAGAACATTCTCAATTAGTAAATCCTATGGATTTAGATAAATTTAATAAGTATAAAATAATACCATCTGTGCAGCCTATCCATGCCATAGAAGATATGGAATGGGCGCCACTTAGGCTAGGCAATAGAATTAAATATGCTTATTCATACAAAAATCTATATTTACAAAATAATATTCTAGCTATAGGCACTGATTTTCCAGTTTCACATTTGAATCCATATAACAATTTCTGTGCAGCAGTCTTTAGAAAAAATATATCTGGATATCCAATTGATGGTTTTTTAGCTGAGCAAGCACTTAGCAAAACCGAAGCACTCAAAAGCATGACTATAGGCGGAGCTTATGCTAATTTTTCAGAAAATACAATCGGTAGTATAGAAATTGGTAAAAAAGCAGATTTTGTTATTATAAATAAAGATATTATGAATGTTACCACTCCACAGGACCTTAGTAATACTTATGCTATAGCTACTTTTATTGATGGCATACCTGTTTTTATATTGAAGGGTAATAAACTTTTTTGATTGTTGTTGCTTAATTTATGTTTAAATATTTTATTAACTAGCAATCTTAAAAATTTAACTTCTTAATTAAATCTAAATAATCATTTTCTAATTTATTAATATAATTTTCAAAATTATGTTTTTCTGCGGTTTTACGTGCTTTTATTGAAATTTTAATTTTTAATTCTTCGTTATTTAATAATTGATTCACAGCATTAACTAGTTGCAAATGATTTTTTGGTTCTATGCATAAAGCGTTTTCACCGCATATTATTATATCTTTTACACCTCCAGCATATGTAGTTACTATCGGCAATTGCATAGCCATAGCTTCTAATAAAGCATTACCAAATGATTCGCGATAAGAAGGAAAAATAAAAATATCCATTGTAGCAAGAGCCTCAGCTACTGAATCCGTGAATTCATAAAATCTAAAATTACTACTCGGCAAGAGTGTTTTAGCAAGTTTATAAATTTCTTGAGCAAACGACTCTTCACCCACACTAGCACCACCTATTATTGCAAAAAACAATTTATCATTTCTATTGTTAAACAATTCAGAGGCTGCTCTTACAAATTCTTTATGACCTTTCATAGGCGAGATCCTGCCTACCATACCTATTATAGTGGCATCAAGAGGCATATCATATTTTTTTCTACAAGTTTTTTTATCATAATTTAATGGATTGAAAATTTTTAAATCGACACCATTATTTAAAACTTCTACTTTATCAGGTTTTATTGGTGTAGTAGCTATCAAATTGTCTTTAATAAATGAAGAAATAGCATATGCTTTATTTATTCTTTTATATATTAATTTATGAAAAAAAGTTTTTTTATTTATACTACTTTCCATTCTACGAGTAAAAACTAATGGAGTATTAATTTTATAAATATATAAAACTAAAACTATTGGAAATAAATCGTGTGATCTTTGTACATGAATGATATCTGGTTTAAACTTTTTTAAAATTTTATAGGTATTTTTAAAATTTTTAAATACATTGTTTCCTATATCAAAAAGTCCTTCGCTATAATTGATGTTTTCGGTTTTACATTTAGAGCTTATCAGACTATCTTTAGAGCAATATATCATTAGCTCATGTCCTTTATTTATTAGTCCCTTAGCTATCTTGATAGTTTGCTGTTCTAATCCTCCCATAGAATATCCACCACATACTTGTAAAATTTTCATCTTTTATATTTTTTGCAAAAATATAAACAACTTACAACATTCTATATTTAAAGCATTTAAACATTTTTACTTTTTCTCGTCTCCTCGTTTTTGCTTATCATTTTCTTTTAAACTCTATGGCTCCTACTATCTTTCAACTTTACCAAATATTTTAGTATTATATTTTTATCTACTACATTCTATATATTTATAAAAAATATTATATTTATATAAAATTTTCAGATTTATTTTATTGTTAATGATATTGTTTTTTAATAAAATTTAACTAAAATTTATATAATCTATCAAAAATTATCTACAAAACAAGTAAGTTACTTACAATTTTGTTTCAAAATCTTCATCTACAATTGTTTTGCAAACAATATGTTCTTATATTTGCAAATAAGAAACCCAAAAAACAAAAATTATGAATAAGAAAGAATTAATCGATGCAATGGCAAAAGAAGCTCAATTGCCAAAAAACAAAACAGAAGCAGCATTAAACGCATTCATGAAGGTTGTCAATGATGCAATGAAAAGAAATGAGAGAGTAACTTTAGTAGGATTTGGCACTTTTGAAGTAGCTAATCGCAAAGCTCGTAATGGTGTAAACCCAAGAACTGGCGAAAAAATTATAATTCCTGCTAAAAAAGTTGTTAAATTCAAAGTAGGTAGTCAATTGGCTGAGACTGTTAAGTAAGTCTGTTTTTGTACTTGTTTTATATAAAAAAAAGCTGCCTTAATTCATTAAAGGCAGTTTTTTTTTTATATTTGCAAAAAAAAATTATAAATGCGTTCAACTAAATATTTATTCGTACTCATTTTTATTACTTTTAACATTAATCTAAATGGTCAACACAAAACTTTAATTGAAAATTACTTACAAAAAATCGATACTTTTAAGTATGTAGACTACAATGAAATTTACGATTATGCCATTGCAGCATATAATCTCAGTTTACAAACTAAAGATACTTTTTATCTAGGTAGAACAGCTAAAGAGTTAGGAGCATATTATATATTCAAAGGAAAGCAAGATAGTGCATTGTATTATACTAATCAAGCTTTCAAATTTTCTAATACTGCTAAAGACTCATTAAATTTATCATTAACAGCTAATAATCTTGGTGTCATTTATCAAAATATGGCAAATTATGATTCAGCTTATAAATATTTTATGATTAGTTATAATATTAATATAGCTACTGATAATAAGAAAGAATTAATAGCAGACTTTAATAATCTCGGCATGTTATATTATGTTATGAATAATTATCCAAAAGCTATAGAAAATTTCACTATCTTTCTTAATATGGCATTAGAAAATAATGATTCTACACTTATAACAGAAGCATACATTAATCTAGCACTTACATTCAATCAATTAGATAAATATAATTATGCTTTAGATTTTTTAAATAAATCCCTTCGGTATACTGGTAAAAATATTTATAAAAAAGTAAAAATCTTAGATAATCTCGGCATTACTTATGCATACTTAGAAAATTATAAAAAAGCAAAAGAAGTTTTAGATATTTCTTATAAAATAAAATTGAAATATGGATTTTTATCGGAGCTGATACAGAGTCATCTTTATTATGCTGAATATTTTGCTATGCTTTCAGAGTTTGATAGCCTTGAAAGTCATTTAGCTGATGCTATGCAATTATGTTTCGAAACTAAAAATCTGAGATTGACATACTACACATTGACAATGTATGGATTGTTTTTTAGAGAAATGGGATTTATAGATAAAGCTATAGCATACCTTATCAATGCTGAGGAGATAGCCACCAATGCTAAAGCGTATAATTATTTACTAGAGATTTATCAAAACTTAGCAGATTTATATGTATCTGTCGAAAATTATCAAAAAGCTTATGAATACCAAAAAAAATATACAGATCTTTTATTAGTTAATGATACTATTAGAGAAATATCGCCTCCTATATCAAATGAAGAGCTCGACAATGTAAATCAGGCTACTGTTTTCAAAAATAACAATTTTTATTTATTTCTTATTTTAGGTATTTTAATGGCTATTACTACTTTACTTATTATTAATTTAATTTATAAAAATAAACATTAAACCATAATTCTGAATTATTTTTAATAAATTTAAAACTATAAATTAATAATATTTTTTCATTATAACCAACCATTTTCTTTGTACCACTCTACAGTTTCTTTTATTCCTTTTTGTAAATCATAACAAGGTATGAAATGAAAAGTTTCAAAAAAAGGTGTAGGATCACATAGCCAATTTTTAGCTTTTAGCTCTTTCATTTTTTCAAGGTTAAAAGCAGTAGGTTTACCTATGATCCGTGCCAACAAATCAGAAAAAAAAGCAGCGATATAAGCTATGGCTATAGGTACTCGTATTTTAATAGTTTTTTTACCTAAAGCTTTTTTAATATATCTGCCCAAATCTTCGTCTATATATTTTTTGCCATCTGAGAGTAAAAATTCACCAGTATAAGGCAGAGCTATGGTAGAGATTATTGCATTTACTAAATCATCCACATATATAAATGAAAGTTTTTGAGGTTCAGTACCTATATAGCCCTCAAAACCTTTTGATATGAGCTTCATAACAATTAAAAAATCTTTATCTCTCGGTCCATAGACACTTGTTGGTTTTATAATTACAAATGGATTATGATAATGCTCTTCGATATATCTCTCAGCCAAAAGTTTAGACTTACCATAAGTAGTTAATGGATTTTGAATATCTGTAATTTTGATAGGTCTTTGTAGAGCTTTATAAGTGCCATGGGATGCTTGACTGCTAATAAAAATAAATTTCTGTGGTTTCCAGCTTATCTTTAATAAAGCATCTATCAGGTGTTTAGTAATTTTAGTATTATGTATATAGTAGTCTTCTTTTTTTAAAGCTTTTGTAATACCAGCTGTATGAATAACGTAATCGAATCTATGTAAAGTGAAATAATCTAATATACCATGATAATCTAACAAATCTATCTCTACTACATCAATATCATCTAAAGGTAAATGCTCTCTTTTACTTGTTTTTCGTAATATCGCAGTTACTTGATAATCTAAATCTACTAATTTTTTAATTAACCTACTACCTATAAATCCAGAACCACCAGTTACTAAAACTTTTTCATTCATAATATAGGTTTTTGAAAAATTCTATAAGTTTTATATTTTTTAGCTCCGATGCTTTCTAATATATTATTCATTTGTATATTATTTTCTAATATCCACGAGGCTTCACCTTGAAAAATATTTCTTTTCTTAGCAGTTTCTAATGATTTTAAATAAAATATTACGTCTATACCTTTTTTGCGATACTCTTCTATAATACCAAATAAAATCACTCTATAAGTATCTATTTTATTAAAATAATATAATAATTTAATAAAACCAAATGGTAAAAGTCTACCACGTTTTAAATGCTTAAAAGCTTGATTTACATCAGGTATAGTAACTACAAATCCGACAGGCTTATCTTTATACGTGGCGATAAAAGAAAAATCTTTTTTAGCTATCATAGCTAGATCTTTAGCTGAATAAAAAAACTCTTCTCTAGTCATTGGCACGAATCCATCATTTTTGCTCCATGCCTTATTATAAATTTCATAAACTTTTTCTACTTCTTCTTTGAAATGTGTTCTAAATCTTATATTTCTAATAGTAAATCCATTATTTTTTAATCTCTCTTCTGTTTTTTTACCTATATCTAATATTTTATTAGATATGGGTTCTGCCTCGAGCCAATAAGCAAATAAATCAATTTTTTTCTGAAAACCATAATGTTCTATTAGTTCTTGATAATACGGATAATTATATGGCATCATTACTACTGGTGATCTATCGTAGCCATCTATCAAAAGACCTACAGACTCATTAGTACTGAAATTAGCTGGTCCTACTATAGTATCCATACCTTCATCTTTTAACCAATTTTCTGCTGTTTTAAATAAATTGTACGCTACTTCTCTATCATTTATGCAATCAAAAAAACCAAAAAAACCTTCTTTGTTTTTATAATATTCATTATGTGAATAATTAATATGTGCAGAAAGACGTCCAACTACTTTATTGTCATTTAAAGCCAAGAAATAATGCACCTTTGCATGTTTGTGAAAAGGATGTTTATTGGGATTTAATAGATCTCTCTGTGAAATATATAGTTCAGGGACATAGTATGGATCGCCTTCGTATAAATCGTGAGGAAAATCTATAAATGCTCGTAATTGTTTCTTTGTAGTTACTGAAATAATATTTATCATTGTTAAAAAAATATTTATTTAAAATTTTTAATTTTGTACTTATAAGAGCTTAAATAATTCCTAAATCTTTTGCAACTTTAGCACAAATATCTATTCCTTTTTCTATATGTTCATTTTGATGGGTAGCCATCATAGAAAATCTAATCAAACTATGACCTTCTTTCACAGCAGGCGGAATTACTGGATTTACAAAAACTCCCGCATCGAATAATTTCATAGTATATAGAAATGTCAAATTATCATCTCTTATGTATATAGGAATGATAGGAGTCTGACTATTACCTATATCGAAACCTGCTTCTCTAAGCAATCTCTGAGCATAATGAGTATTGTCCCATAATTTTTCAATCATTTCGGGCATTTCATTTATTATATTCAAAGTTTCAATTACTGCAGCAGTAGATGCTGGGGGTAAACTAGCACTGAAAATAATAGTTCGAGCATTATGTTTCAGATAATTAATAGCTTCCTTGCTACCTGCTATGAATCCACCAACTGTAGATAAGGCTTTGCTAAAAGTACCCATTATCAGCTCCACATCATCATCCATACCAAAATGATGAACTGTGCCCCTACCCTTTTCACCCATTACACCTAGCCCATGTGCATCATCTACCATAATACTAGCATTATGCTTATGAGCTATTTTATTTATATTTGGCAGATCTGCTATATCACCTTCCATACTAAAAACACCATCTACGATGATTAACTTTATTGTATCTGAAATATCATTATCAATTCTACTAAGGATTTCCTCAAGAGATTGCATATTATTATGCTTAAATTTAAGCACTTTAGAAAAACTCAATCTAGAACCCTCATAAATAGATGCATGAGATGATTCATCTATAATCAAATAATCTTTTCTGCGTGTAATAGAAGATATAACTCCTAAATTTGTTTGAAACCCAGTACTAAATACTAAGGCGGATTCTTTATTAACAAAATCAGCTAATTTCTCCTCTAATTCTAAATGTAAATCTATAGTACCATTCAAAAAACGTGACCCTGCTGTACCTGTACCATATTTATCAATAGCTTTTTTAGCAGCTTCTTTTATTCGTGGATGATTAGTTAAACCTAAATAACTATTAGAACCAAACATTAATATTTGCCTACCATCATATTCTACCAAAGGATATTGTCCACTCTTTAATATTCTGAAATATGGATAAATACCTTCAGCTTGCACTTTTTGCGGTTCTGTGTATTGACTTACAAAATATTGTAAATTACTTTGTCTCATATAAATTATTTAAAATAGATTTGCAAAAATAATAAATTTAACAATTATGCAATTTATTTAATTGACAACTCATAAATTCAAATTTTCTCATCTACATGTCACCACTGTTTCCTACCTCCACTACTTAATTTCTCATATTCTCAAATATTATGGCTTAAATATCTTAATTTTTCGTTATTAGATTCTCATGAATTATTACAATTTATATTTTAATAAATGACTTGTAACATTTTTTTTATTATTAACAAAAATTTTGCAGTAATATATGCTATCGCTTTCGTATAGATAGTTATATTCTATTTTATCACAAATAGCATCATCCTATTCTTCTAGAAAAACTAACAAAAGAAAGATCTCCACTAGTTTTAACACCCCTGTCTCTGTGAGACATCCCCTCTACAAGAGGGGAATACGATGTGACACCCCTTCTCCGAAGGGGTGTCAGGCTTTGCCTGACGGGGTAATTAAAAAAACTACGCTGGCCAGCCCTACCCAACCCTGCTTGCTTGTTTTATTGCAAATCATTTGCCAATGCGTGCGGGAAGGAGGTGGATAACTAATAGCTGGCAAAAGCGAAGTTAGGTAAGATATATTTTTATTGCTTTAATATAAAATCATCAATGTTTTTATCAAAAATAAGTACCCCTCTTTTAATTGGTTCTGTTTTAATTAAATTTATATACCCATCATCACCTATCTGATATATTTTTGTTTCTATTTCGCAGTCAAGTTCTTTATTTATCTCATCAAAATCATCTAGCTCTGTTACTTTTATTTGTTGTACTCTAATGCTATCTTCAGTTGCCCAAATACTACTTTGCCAACAATCATTATCTTTAGCTACGGATTTCGCATCTATTATTTTACCATCTTTTGAATATACTATTAACAATGTTTCTATTAAATCGAAATCATAACATGTTTTACCCCCATATGTTAACTTTAGTAAAAATACAAAAGTATATTTTGATTTGAATTTAAAACCATAAGTATATCTATATTTTGATTGATCATAATCACAATGTGTAGAATCTTTACATATATATTTTTTAATATAATTGGCAGGTATTTCATAATCTTCATTCGTGGATAATCTGTATTGTGTATTTCTTCTATCAATTAAAAAAGGTAATTTAAATTCCTGAAAATTTGATATATAATCATTAAATTCTTCATTTTGTCCTTTACAACTGAGTAAGGAAAAACCTATTATAAAATAAACTAATATTTTTTTCATATTTTTCTTTTTTAAAATTTTTATCTATTTGGTCTAATTGTTGTAACTGTATAATTAAAATTATAATATTCATGGTTGAAAGTACCAACCATTTTGTTATTCTGTATAGATAATTTATTTGTAGGAGATGTCCCCCAATCTTTATGCTTAGTTCTTGGGTCGAAATAATTATATGTGGTAGAAGTTACTTTTCCTTTATCTAATGTTTCAGTTTTACTTGAAATCACAATAAAATGATCTGTCATTTTATCATAATTTGGTGATCCACCTTGGTAATCTACGCCTACAATAATTGGATCTCCATGTTCTAATGCATTATCTATCATTTTGAAACCATTTTGAGCATTAGCTGTCGGATTTCCTGCTCTGCCATTTTCACCTAATCCCGTTACTAAAACCTCATTAGCTCTACCAGCTGTTTGAACTCCTTCGTTATTTAACATTTGACAACTAGCCTCATAACAATTTGTGCCATTTGTTATTTGTGATTCCCAATTATCACTTTCTATTCCAATAAATGTCATTGAAGTTGCTTCATTTTGTGTATATGTTATTTCAACATTTTTATTTATTCTAATCGTATTAGTAGTACCTATATTTTGATAGGTATCACCATTAACTACAATAGTGGCTGCATTACCTTCTCTCCAAAGTTGAGAATAATTACCATTTTCATCTGTAAAATCATACCAATCCATCCCATTCGGATCCACCAGCACCACAGGATTATTCGCACTATAGCAATATGGCGATAGCGATGGATA
>LFSZ01000079.1:0-1248 GCA_001512885.1 Rikenellaceae bacterium DTU001 | reverse complement strand
TTGGCGGTGAATTTATACCTACTATCAAACTCTTTAGATTTTCGCTGGGAGACGAATAGCTCGCCGTATGGGAGATACTGCAAATGCTGCACAGCATTACCACCTATATCAGTTACGAAAGAGGCGGAGCCGAGATGGTCGGAGTGGTAGTGGATTTTCATTTATAAATTTTGTTAGGTAAAATTAATGAATATTTTTGTTTTTCTCTTTATGCTTTTCTTTTAGATATTTACTAAAATATACAATAAATAATATTAATGAAATATAAAAAATAAAAGCACTTCTAAAACGTTTAGACATTATTAAGTATGGTGGATTATTTGGATTTTCTATCCATTTAAGATTATAGTCATGCTTTAATTTTTCAATATTACAATATTGAAGTGGTATTAATTCTTCGGATAGGGTATCGTATTGCCTTAGACAATACTTTTGTTTACATGAATCTTTAACAATAGCAATCAATAATGTATCATTATATCCATAGGAAATTACTGAATCTATAGTTATTTCAGGATATTCCCAATATCCAACACCTCTACCAATATGTACAAAATCATTTTTATCTAATATAACAAAATTTAGCATACCTCGTCTATAACCCCAATATTCTGGTTTCATCTCAAATGGTAATTTATTATAAATTGGTAAATTATTTTTTCCATAATAATATAAATCACTATCAGCTATAATATAAAGTGATGCTGATGCAATAATTAAAGTCCCGAAAACAATTGTCAATAATAATTTTTTACTTATCATATTTTAATAATATCCTGGATTTTCAAATGTATATTGTATTATTGTTTCAATAAAATGATATGGGGTACCACCTAATTCTAAATTCGGTCCCAGACCATCTGGCTTGAATTTTTCCGTATTAATATATCCAATATCTATTCCAAAAATTTCCTTTGCAGATAATAAAGTAATATTTATATCAAAGGCCATTTTGTTTCCCATATTTTCTTTTATATAATCAGGATCCCAAAAACCATCATTAGTATATATGGTATAAGTTACTGTACAATTCTTATTATCTTCTGAAGATGTAACTTTATAGCTAATATTTGTATGACCTATAAAAAAAGATTTTTTTTCTTTTTCCATATTTACATTAAAATATCCTTTATTTTCAACTTCCCCAGATATAATTTTATTATGATATTCTTTAAATTCTTTAGTTTTTAATAATTCATTTGTAATATTTTCACCAATTTTTACTGGTTCTCCATTTCCATTATAATA
>LFSZ01000033.1 GCA_001512885.1 Rikenellaceae bacterium DTU001 | reverse complement strand
TGATATTAATCCTGTATAAATTTTAACAGATTAAATATTAGAATATAAAAAGGTCAACTGTTTTTTTAACAGTTGACCTTTTTTAAGATTATTTCATCATCTTAATGTTTATCACAAAATTTATGTTCTGGACCATAACTATGATGGTCATAACTATGATGGTCATATTTATGAGCTTGGCAATTATGCATCATTTCACTTTTACTATATTGGCAAGATTGTCTCATCATTTTATTTGAAGGATTCATACTAAATTTTTTGTCCCAATATATTTTTTGATTGTCATCTAGTATGTTTCTTACAGCATTATGAAATGATAATTTTTCTTTTGCCATTTGTAATTTTATAGCATAAATTTCATCAAGAATCTTTTCTGCATTTGATGCATTATAAGATGCCCACGAAGTAGCAGTTTGTAATTGAGCTTTTTTTTCGCCTAATTGATTCTTTAAGATAGTTATTTGCTTTTTATGCTCTGCTTGCAAAGTTTTAATTTGTTCTATTTGTTGATCAGTTAGGTTGGGTATGGCTTGCCAACCATAAGCTTTTTTGGGTTGTTCTACTACTTGGCTCGATGATGTTGAAGGTGGTGTTGGTTGATTTTTTTTCTGAGCCATCAAAGACTGCGATCCCACAATAAGGATGCCCATAATTAAAATACTCGTTAACTTTTTCATAGCTTTTATATTTTTTATTTGTTTGTTTACAACGTGGCTTAAATTTATTTTTAATATTTTCCATAAAAATTTTAAATTGCTCATCATCAAGAATTAATTTTACAGCTTTTAAATGCTTAACTAGCTCTTCGTGCATTTTTCTATCATAATATACTAGCTTATCTATATAATTATTTATCACCGTATCATTTTGTTGGTCATTATTTAATTCTCTAAATAATGAATCTCTAATAATATTCATTGAATCAGCTAATATTTTAATATGAGTTCTATATAAGTGCATCTCTTTTGTAATATCTATATCTTGCTCATGTGACAATCGTAAATCATCAATCAGAGGTGGTCTAGGTGCTTTATGCCTAGGAAACCTCCATTCTATAGCTTGATTTTGTTTTTCTAATTTACTTATTCTATAATGATCGTAAATTAAAATAACTAATAGAGCTACATTTAATCCTATGGAAATACTAAACAATACAATTAAAGTTTTTGTTTTCATTGTTCATCATTATTTAAGTAATTTGTAAACATAACATCTGTATAATAATAATGGGTCTCATCAATATTATTATTAATATTTTTAGTTTGAGAAATAAGGAAAATATAAACAGATAAAATAAGAGTTATTATAGCTGCTATCCAAGGTATAGTATTTATCAAAGTTCTTTTTGGTACAACCTTTTGCCACGAACGTGATTGTAACCGTTCATTCAAAATTTTTAAATTATACTCAGAGGGCTGATACCAACATTCATCATCTTTTAATTGTTTTTCGATATCTAATAGCATAGCAAATTGTTTACAAGCATCACAATTATTAATATGTGATAACTCAGTATTCGAAAGCTCTTCAATTGATTTTTCAATTAATGTTTTTTGTATTTCCTCGCATTTCATATTTATTAGACATTTTAAATTTAAAAAACTTGTGTTTAATTGTTAAAATATTATTTTTATAATAAAATAAACATTTATAATTCATTTCTTTTATAATAATTAGCTAATTTTAGTTTGAGATTACGCCTGGCTCTGAAAAGTAATGATTCAACTGCAGAAATACTAATATCTAATATTTCTGATATCTCTCGATAGTGAAATCCTTCATAATAAAATAATTGTAAAACTAATTTTTGATTAATAGGTAGATCATCAATAGCATTTTTTATTATATATTTTCTTTCTTTACAATTTAAATATTTTTCTATTGTATTTGGATCCTCTGGTTCAAAATCATGTATCTTTTCATCATCTTTTATATTTTCATTAGTAAATTTGTTAAAATTAATAACTCTTTGCTTTTTCTTTAATTGATTTATTGATAAATTAATGGTGATTCTATATAACCAAGTTTTAGGATCTGACTCACCTCTAAAGCTTGTCCAATTTTCCCAGGCTTTAACGTAAGTATCTTGCACTACGTCCATAGCCATCTCCTCATCTTTTAATATATTGAGAGCTAAACGAAATAATGGTTGCTTAGTTTTCTCTACTAAGATATCAAATTTATCAATAATGTTATCATTATGTTTTTTCATAATTTTGATATGATGAGAAGTGAGATGATATTGGTAATTATTTTTTGCAAATTAAAGAATTTTTTTCTAGATCTCCAGTTTTTTACTGATAATCTACAACTAATGATATTGAGTCGTTTAAACATTTAAACCTTTTGCCTTGTTTCTTATCACTTTTGCGATCTCTCACTCTATATAATCCATTTTTTTAAAATATTTAGTGATTTTTAATTTATGTTTTAGTTTAGCAAGATTATATACGATAAAAGCAAATACATTATTTGATGAGTTGGTTTATAAATGTGCAGGTTTTAGTAGATCTTTAAGTTCTTTTACAGGATTAAAAGTAGATAAAGGCACTTCTGCAAATATGGTTAACCAATAACCCATGGCTCCATTCCATAAACCTGGATGCTCCAATGCTAATATTTCTGTACCTTTATATGTTTTTTCTGTTATGAAATATGTATTTTCCATTATGTAATCAAGCAAATCAAATTTTTCACCTTTGTAATTGTAGGTATAGCAGACAATATCTACGGGATTGAAATGTGTAGAACTAATCCATATATTTTTTTGTTCTGGATCATTCATACTTACTTGTGCAGATTCTATTATTTGCAAAGATTCTTCGCCATTATCATCTATAATGATAAAAGGACCTCCTCCTGGATCACCTACATTTCTTACCATACCTGCTACTCTGATAGGTCTATTAAGTAAAGAATAAAGGTAGTCAATTTTCTCCATTTTATCTAAACTATACACATATTCAGCAATAGGTTGCTGCCATTCATTTTTGCAATAGTTTAAAATACTATCCAATTCTCCTTCTGATACATTAGCATCATCGAGTATAGTTAAAAATGCCTGCACCTGCTCTACTACATCCATTAGTAATCCACCTAGTATTTTTTTGTATTCTATGGTATCAGCCTTTTTATCATCAGGCACTACATTATCTATATTTTTTATAAATATAATTTTACTTGATAAATCATTTAGGTTTTCTATCAATGCCCCGTGGCCCCCAGGCCTGAAAATAATATTACCACTTTCATCTCTCACCAATTCTAAATTATCTTTATATAGTGCTACTGTGTCTGTACTGGGCTTTTGGAAACTATATGAAATATTTATTTTGCTCTTATATTGTTTTTCATAATGTATTAAAATTTTATTTAAAAGCTCATTAAACATATCTAAGTGTTCGGGACTTATGGTAAAATGAATATTTACACCATTATTATCTTTAGCATAATGCAATCCTTCTATTATATGTTCTTCTAACGAAGCACGATATCCATTATCATATTTATGAAAGGGTAATAGAGCTTTAGGTTTATTGCTAAAACCTAATCCATCATTATCAAGGACTAGACGAACTATCATATCATATTTTTTCTCATTTATTGCTTGGTCATAAGTATACCCTCTATCAGATAATGCCTTTTGCAAATCATCGAAAAAAGCAAATTTTTGAATATTATTAAAAAACCATTCCAAGCCAGAAGTACTGGGTTTTGCATTATCATATTTATCTAAATATTGATATAATGCTTTAAACATGCGAGTAGCCGCACCAGAAGCTGGTACAAACTTTTCAATCGTATAAAAATATTGATCCTTTTCAAATTTGTTTTTATAATAATTTTTTTTAATGTCATCAAGTTCGATTATACCATTATTGATAGTTGCAGGTCTGATAAGCTCTATATAATTCATTCCTTTTCGCAAAATTTCTATTTGTCTATTTACCTCTTCTATTGATAATCCGTGATCAATAATGATTTTTTTATCCCTTTCGTTAAATTCCATAATGTTATTTTTTACAAATTTCATTTAATTTTTGAAATTAAGCAAAATCTTTTAATTAATTACCTAAATTATAAATAAATTATAATGTCAAAGGAATAAGGAAATTGGCTGGGTTGTATGAAGATGAGACAAGTGTAGTATTAGTGGTTTAAAAAGTTATTATTTGTGATTTTTTTTCAAAAAAATTTATCCTATTTATTAATAACAAATTGATTTTTACAAATATTTCACTAATTCACTATAATAAATATGCCCGTCAAATAAAGGATTACTACCATCAGCAAGCGAATATACAAAAGGTACACATCGCTCAATAGCATATAGTCTAGATGCTAGACTATATTTACCAGTACATAAGAAAATAACATTATCAAATATATTATACCATTTTTTAAAATCATTATATTCTTTATCATTTGTAGGGTTTACAACTATTTTTATAAAATTTAATTTTTTTTGGTTTTTTTGGTTAATAAAAATTTCTATTTCTTTTTCAGAAAATATACCGTTAAAATTGTGAATAGATAATATTGTATTGCAATTTTTAATCTTAGAATATTGAATTAAATTATCTATTTCTGAATAATTAAGACTTTCTATGTTTATATCTACAGATGTTGCTCCAAGGTCGATCATGTAAATAAGTAAATCTATAGCTCGTTGCTTATTTTTTTTATTTATCTGCATAGTAGCTATTATCTCATTATTATTAGTTTTAGAAAAAATAAATTTAAAATCTAAATGCAATATATGATCTAATCTAAGTTCAATAAAAGGATAAGATTTTATTTTTGAAATTATATATTCTATATCATCTATAGTAATAGTCTGAAAAATTTTAGTTTTCATTGATTTATGCTAATTTCTCTTTTATTTTTAATATTTTTCAATAAAAAAACTATGAATAAAATCATTAAAATCAAAGAAAGTATCTCAGCCCATATAGGAAAATTGGCAGAATCAATTTCTTCTATAGTGTATGGTATCAATTCATTGCTTGCGAGCCAGTAAGATAATGCAGCCATTAAATTATTTAAAAAATGTATAAATATAGAATACCAAATATTACCTGTAGTATAATAAACTAAACCAAGTATAATACCAAAAAACCAAATAGCCAAAATAGTATTCCATGACAAATGAAACAAGCTAAATATCAATCCTGTAATAATTATACCTAACCAAGCATTTTTAGTAAAATTTATTAGATATCTCTGTATTATACCTCTGAAAATAAGCTCTTCACCTATAGCAGGTACCACTGCTATATAGATTATATTTAATAATAAATAACCAATACCACCGCCTGCCAAAGTACTTTTCAATAATTCATTAACAATCCCTTCATATTGATTAAAATAATTTTCTAAATTAGGCGGTAAACTTATATAACCAGGTAATTTAGTTAATAAAGAAAGTGAAGGTTGAATCAATATGACTACAAAAAAAGTTAATATAAAAAACGAAAAACTTTTTAAAGGATTGTTTTGATAATATTTCGATAAATTATATTTTTGTAATAAAGGAAAAGCAATACCCACACCAGTAAATGATAATAAATGAGCTATAGTATTTGCTAACATTATAGCATTAGGATTATTTATTTGATGAGTAATCAAAAGAATGTAAGACATGAAGAAATTAAATATCAATACTGCTAATAGAAAAATAGCTAAAAATGTAAAGAAGCCTTTCCAATCAGTTTTTATTTCATTCATTTTTATTAATTTTACTATGTATAAATGCAAAATTACTCAAAAACTATGCAAATAGGAAAATATGAACTTGAAAAATTTCCAGTGATACTAGCCCCTATGGATGGAATAACAGATAAAATCTATAGAAAAATATGCAAAGAGATGGGGGCGAGCCTTACGTATTCTGAATTTATTTCTGCTGATTCCATAGTTAGAGAGGCAAAAAGAAGTTTTGACAAAATCAGTAAAAATGATGATGAGCATCCATTTGTAGTTCAAATATTTGGTAATAATCCAATAATAATGGGAGAAGCTGCATCGATAGTAGAATGTGCCGGAGCAGATATTATAGATTTGAATTTTGGCTGTCCAATGAAAAAAATAGTGTCTAAAGGTGCTGGTGCTGCTTTATTAAAAAATCCACAATTAATGATAGATATTACAAAAAATGTGGTAAATAAGGTTTCTATTCCTGTAACTGTAAAAACAAGATTGGGCTGGGATGAGTCTGATATTATCATTGAAAAGCTTGTACCTAGATTGCAAGATTGCGGTATAGCTGCATTGACCTTGCATGCACGTACGAGAAAACAACTTTTTGCTGGTGAAGCTGATTGGTCTTATTTTTTGAAATTGAAATCTAATTCTAGTATTAAAATACCGATAATAGGTAATGGAGATATTGATTCTCCGCAAAAAGCAAAAGATGCCTTTTATGCTTATAATGTAGATGGCGTTATGATAGGAAGAGCAGCTATTGGTAATCCTTGGATATTCAAAAATTGTTATAGTTTTTTAAATAATGATCTTTTATTGCCACCACCTACCATAGATGATAGATTGAGTGTATGTAAAAGACACCTCGATGAATTAGTAATGCTCAAAGGGGAACGTATAGCTATTATAGAAATGCGAAAATTTTTTAAATCTTATTTTAAAGGCATACCTAATATTAAACAATATAGGTTAGCACTATTAAATTCTACAAATCTAAATGAGATATATGATATTTTTGAAAGTATATCGAGATTTGCTATTAATCATAATTAATAGTTATTATAAAAATAAATTTAAAAAAAATAGAATCTATTTCATAATTTATTATTAATTTTGCAAAAATATGGTGGATGTAGCTCAACAGGTAAGAGCACCAGATTGTGGATCTGGGGGTTGTGGGTTCAAGTCCCATCATCCACCCTTAAAGTTTTATTTCTTATAAACTTATATTACATTAAACTATTTAAATAGATGATGATAGTGAAAGTGGTATATGTAGGTGAAATAAGAGATTTAGATGTTTATAACTTTACTAATTTATAATTTCTTATAATTTAAAAATAATAAATTTACATAATTTTGAAATTGAAATAAATAAAATTATAAGTTATTAGTTGAATTTAAGCATCTATTATCTTACATTTTCAACTAATGACATATTTTTTATAAAATCACTATCATTATTACACCGAGAATAGCAAAGACAGTACCTACTATTATGCTAAGTAATTTCTCATCAATCCTATTAGCAAATTTAGCAGCAAACAAGCATCCAATAACTGTACCAACAGAACCTATTAGAGATGGTTTTAATGGTAAATTAGCAGTAAGAGCATGTCCAATAGTGCCAGATGCAGCTGTAAATGCCATAATCAAATTAGATGTACCTATACCTATATGTAATGGATATTGCATTATAAAAACTAGAATTAATAAAATCATGACCCCACCTCCAGCACCTAAAATACCACATAAAATACCAACAAAAAAGCCTAGTATTAATCCTGTTAATGTAACATTAGATTTCAAAAATTTAATAATAAAATTACTTTTATTTGCACTTTTATCAAAAAAATCATCACCATATTTAATATCTTTAATCCCTCTAATTATAAATATCAATGCTGATAATAATAAAAACACACTAAATGCTTTGCCTAACCCAATATCAGGGATAAATTTAGAGAGAAAACTACCTAATTGTGCTCCAATTACTGAACCTATTGTTATCCATATACCTTGTTTAAGGTTTATATTTTTATTTTTATAATAAGTCCAGGCAGCTACTAGTGCAGCCATTACATTAATAAAAAGACTTGCGCCTATAGCATCAGCGGTATTATATCCTAATGCTACAAGGGCTGGTACTACTATCATCACTCCACTTGCTCCTATCAAACCCGTTACTATACCAGCTATAAAGCTTACTATTAAAATAATTAGAATTTCCATATTATTTTTTTTTAAAGTCTAAAACAATTCTTTCACAATAATAAAGTATGTAACAAAACAATTTACAAAAATAGTAATATTTACAAATTTCTTTAAATAATTAATTTTCATTTTTTCTTTTTAAAGGATCATACGTTATATAATGACTTTCAACAGCTTTTAATTGAAATATTATCGTAGATAATAATAGAAATAGACTATTTATAATTAGAGCAAAATTGAAGCCTTTAATATCACTAAGCCAGCCTAAAAATACTGGTCCTATTACAAATCCCAAATCAGAAATTGCTCTATAAGTTCCCATTCCAATACTATAATATTCTCTAGGTATTATATCAGCTACATAAGCAGAAGAGATAGGACCACAGATACCAATACCTATGCCCATTATCAAACAGGTAATTATTAAAGATGAATAATTAGATATTTGTGAAAGCATAAATAATGAAATAGCAAGTATAATACATCCAGGTGTTATTACTGCTTTTCGGCCAATATGATCGGAGAGTTTACCACTAAAAAATATAACAAAAATTTGGACTAGTGCTACTATAGTAAGGGCTAAACCTATTTTACCTTCATTTAATCCCAATCTTTCAGCACTTAATAATGGTAATATTTGATTTTGTGCCCCCTGACGTGTTATAAATATACCAAAAGTAATTATTGATATTAAAATAAAATTGGGATCATTTAAAAATATTTTAATTATGTTGTTGTTTGATTTGTTTTTAACTTTATTTTTATTATTTAGTTTTTTTACTGGACATGATTCTGGCAAACTAAAATAAGCCCATATGCTTGCACTGACAGCCAAAACTGCAAAAAAGAAAAATGGCGATGCTAGTCCAAAATTTTGTGCCATTATACCACCTAATGTTGGACCTAATCCCGCTCCTATTAACAAGCTCCCTTGATAAAAACCCATTATACGACCGCGATCTGCATCTGTGCTTATATCTGCTAGCATTATCATAGCTGCTGTAGTATATAACGCTGATCCTACGCCTTGAATAAATCTAAAAAAAAGTAAAATCCAATATTTTGTTGCTAAACCACAACCCAATGATCCTACAGCTACTATTAGTGGTCCTACTATTAATATAGGGCGCCTACCAAACTTATCAGTTAATTTACCAGCAGGTATATCTACTATTATTCTAGCTAAACCAAAAATTGTGATTAACATACCTATCATTGTCATATTTACCCCAAATGTTTTAGCATATTGAGGTAATATTGGACTAACTAATCCTATGCCCATCATCATTATTATAACTTCAATGCATAATATTATTAATGTTTTGTCCTTCCTTAATTGTCTAATAATTTTAATTGTTTTTTTTCTCATTAGTCTTTTCATAAGTTATAATTTAGCCTCATTTTAAAAAATTATTTATAAATGTAATACTAATCTCTACTTTTTAATTATTGAAAAAAATTAAATATTTCTAGAAATATTTTAGTGTAATTCATAAACTTATTTGATATTATTTTTAATTTTCAAAAAAATAGTATGTAAAATTAAAAAATTTTGATCAAGTAATGGTTCTATAACGTTTTGAGTGGGTAAATAAAAAATAGTAAATTTGGATAAAAAAAAGATATGAGTTCAAAAGAGATATTTAGTTTGGCATTAAATTTAGAAAAGCCATGGTATATCAAAGATATTATTTTTGAAAAACCTAAT
>LFSZ01000024.1 GCA_001512885.1 Rikenellaceae bacterium DTU001 | reverse complement strand
ATTTTTCTTTCTTTCTTTCTTTGCATAGCTGGCAAAGAAAGATATTATAAAAAATTTTTTAAGTAATAAAATTAGATTCATTAGCGAAAATAGTTATTTCTGATACATTCATAACAACAATTTAATTATAACATTAAATGTCTAATTTAATAAATTTTATACAATCAAATAAATAAGTGATTAATAAAATGTTCGATTCGATTAGTTCGAAACTATTATTTGATTATAATTTTTTTAATAATTATTTAACCGAATATAAAAAAGGAGAGATTTATTAAAATAAATCTCTCCTTAGCTTATGAATTAATAAAATCTTTATTGAAATTTTTTTATTTCATATAAGGCATTTTTTTACTAGCATTTCTCATCAATCCATCTACTAATGAAGCATAATTACTACCCACACTGCCAGAAAATGTATGATCATAATTGAATATTAATTTCTTGCTGCTGCAATCATTAATACTTAGTTTTGCTGTTACTTGATTAGTATTACCAAATGTACCTGTTAAAACGCCAAGAGCGACAGCACCAGCTTCTGACATTGGTTTTGACAATGAAAAACTAGATACGATGAGACCATCTACTCCAAGTGCTTGACATATTTCAGCAGTAGTAAGTGGTGTTTCAGGATATCCAACTTTTTTCAAAAGAGCATTTGTGGTTTCTACATCTTGTATTTCTTGAGTAATTTGTCCTTTGCTTTTTCTTTTTAAAAGCCATGAATAAATTTCTTTTTGGAAATTGATAGATTCTGATTTTTGTTGCTCTATTAATGTAGCTCCATCCATTTTTTTAGAAGGCTGAATAGATACTGTAGGAGGAACAATAGCAATAATATTATGATTTTTAGCAATAGAAAATGCATCAGGACTATAATAAACTTTAGCACATGATACCATCATTAGAGCTACACCTAAAAATAAAAAGATTCTTGCCTTTTTCATAAATTAATTTTTTAATATCCCTACTCATATGGCTTTTCGG